>DAOUGC010000290.1:0-3475 GCA_034429695.1 Levilinea sp. | reverse complement strand
CACCCCGGCTGCCCCCCGCCCCACCTTTGAACCGCGCATGGCAAACCGCGTAAATCGGGCACCGCAACCGGGCACCTGGCTGATTGCCTTCATCACAGGAGCTGCACTGGCTGCCGGGGCAATATTCCTGTTCATCCGTTTTAACCGCCGCTAATCGGGGGATTCTGCCTGGCGCTGGAACCAAATGGCCGCTTTTTCGTTATATGTATATACACCCACCGCAAGGCAGGGGCTTTTCTGGTTCCCTGTGCTTCCGGGGCTTGTGATAATCGTTATAATTAGGTAAGGTTTTTGATAATAAGAAGGAAGCCATGATTAAAAAACACCCATTGCTCAGCTTCTTGACCGTTCTGCTGCTTGCCGCGCTGGCCTGCAACATGCCCGAAAAAGGCGCCACCGGTCCGGACGCAACCATGACATCGCTGGCATCAACCCTTAATGTCGCCCTCACACAGACCGCGCTGGCCGGCGGGATCAGCACCGCTCTGCCCACCATCACCGTCGCCACTGTGGCCCCATCCCCCACAATCACATCCACCACCCGGCCGCCCAACACAGCCGTGCCCCCCGCGCCGCTGCTGTGCGACGATGCCACCTTCATCACCGACGTTTCTGTGCCGGACGGAACCACCTTTTTACCCAATCAAACTTTTGTTAAGACATGGCGATTAAAGAATACCGGCTCATGCACCTGGACCACATCCTACAGCCTGGTATTTGACAGCGGCACGCAAATGGGCGGACCCAGCGGTGTTGCCCTGCCCGGCTCCGTTGCCCCTGGCCAGACGGTGGATCTGTCGGTCTCGTTGACCGCGCCGTCCAGCCCCGGCACATACCGCGGCAATTGGAAACTGCGCAATGCCTACGGCAACACATTTGGCATCGGCGTGAATGCCAATGTGGCTTTCTGGGTGGAAGTGAAGGTACTCAGCCTGACCACCACAGTGACCCCAACCTCCACCACGGTTCCGGGTTCCACCACCGTGTACGACTTCGCCACCAACTACTGCAGCGCCGAATGGCGCACCGATGCGGGCGTGCTGGGTTGCCCCGGCACCGAGGGCGACGTGCAGGGTTTTGTGGTTCGCCTGAGCAACCCCACCCTGTCCAACGGAGCGGCTGCCGGTGAAGCCGCGCTGGAGACCGTGCCCCAAAACGTGGACACCGGTGTGATCTCTGGACGCTTCCCGGCCATCACAGTTAACAGTGGTTATCACTTACGAACCCGCGCCAGTTGTCTTTCCGGCGCGACCAACTGCAATGTTACCTATCAGATCAATTACCGCTCCGACGGCGGCAGCCTGACCAATCTTGCATCATGGAACCTGACCTACGCCGGTGGGGTGCAAACCATTGATATTGACCTGTCGGCGCTGGCCGGACACAGCGTGGAATTCTCCTTTGCTGTCACCGCCAATGGAGCGTACAATCAGGATGCCGCCCTGTGGGTGGCTCCCAAAATCGTCAGATAACGCGTATAGCAGGGCCCGCGCGCAGCGGGCAGGAGTTCACCATGAACAAGAAACAGCTCACCCCGGTCCTCGTCCTGGCCGTATTGATCCTCGCGATCATCGCCTGCGCCACGCCGATCCCATCGACGGGCAGCCAGGTGAGCATGCAAGATTTTCAGAATACGGTGAACGCTGCCGTCACCCAGACCTTCATCGCGTTGGAGATCAACAACCCGCTGCCCACCCCGCGCATTGACCTGATCGAAGCCACCCCCGGCCTGACCGACACTCCCCAGAACCCGGCGTTACCATGCGACCGCGCTTTCTTTGTCGAAGACCTGTCTGTCCCGGAAAACACCGTGTTCGCACCCAATGAGATCTTTACCAAGTCATGGCGGCTGCGCAATGACGGCTCCTGCACCTGGAATGTGTCTTATTCCGTGGCATTTGAAAATGGCAACGTGATGGGCGCGCCGCTTGAGTTCAACCTGCCTGCAGCAGTTGCCCCGGGGCAGATGATGGATCTCTCCATGTCCATGCGCGCTCCTGGGGTTGAGGGTAACTACCGCGCCAACTTCAAGCTGCGCAACCAGTACGGCGCCACTTTTGGCATCCAGCCGGACGGCAACTCCCCGTTCTGGGTGCAGATCCAGGTGAAAGCGCCCACCGCGACGGTTACGTCCACACCGTCTGCATCCCCCACAGTGACGCAAACGCGCACGCGCACGGTCAGCCCCAGCGTAACGTTGACAAAAACCATCACGCGCACGCCCACCCGAACAGTGTCGCGCACCATCACACGCACGCTCACCTCCACCGCCACGCGCACTCCCACCCGCACCAGCACCGACGTTGTGGCGAGCACATTCACCCCTACTACCACCCAGACGGTGACGCATACACCCACCGCGACCATGACGGCAACGCACACCGTAACACCAACCGTGACGGATATTCCACAGGCGCTGAAACAGGATCTGCTGGCCTCACGCTGCGATGCCACCTGGGAGAATGCCACCACCACCCTGCCGTGCCCCGGCAGCCTGAGCGACTCAGCGGGTTTTGTGGTCTTCCTGGAAAACCCGGTGATGGAAGACACCACCACCTACCCGGCTGACGGCATTCAGACCAACCCGCAATGGATTGAAAACGGCATCATCACGGGTACCTACCCGGCCATCACCATTGATGAGGGCGACCACTTCCAGGCCATTATCGGATGCGCCGAACTGGCGTTCAACTGCGATGTAAAGATGTACCTGATGTACAGCCAGAACGGCAATGATTGGTTCCACCTGGGTCCCAGCACCGGTTGGGCGCAAACCTATGACGGCGTATTGGAAACGGTGGATATCGATCTGGCGCCCATCCTCAATCAGACGGTGCAATTGCGCCTGATGGTTGCCGCGAACGGAGCATCCAATCAGGATTGGGCCACCTGGATCCATCCGCGTGTGGTGGATTAAACCCCGGGAAATTGGTGTGGTGGGTTGATGTTCTTTCAGCCCACCAGGTATAAAAACAGTAACCGGAAGATCGATTGCCTGGCAGTTTGGTAGGGTGGGCTGATGCTTTCTCAGCCCACCGTGTGTTTAATCGGCGGGATAGAAATACACAGTGCCAGCAAGCTGGCGACCCGCCTTACATTTCTGGTGTTCTTTCAGCCCACCAGGTATAAAACGGTAACCGGAAGATCGATTGCCTGGCAGTTTGGTAGGGGGGGCTGATGCTTTCTCAGCCCACCGTGTGTTTAATCGGCGGGATAGAAATACACCGCGCCAGTTTCGCTGGCGACCCACCCGTCCAAATCCGTGAAATCCGTTCCCAAATCCGTTGTCAGAGCACCCCCTCCGCTCCCGAACGCCGTTCAATATCCATCGCGGTCAAACGTCAACCCCGGCGTTCGGGACCACCTCCCCTATCGAAAAGAACGTCGATGGGGGAGTAGAAAGATCTGATCGCCTTCGTCCATTTGTTGATGGTTGCTATTAGGAAGCCCACCGAAGGTGTGGATAATAATGGTG
>DAOUGC010000289.1:0-6093 GCA_034429695.1 Levilinea sp. | reverse complement strand
TTCTGACCGGCTTTCCCACCCTTGCCCGGGTGTTCAATCACAATCATACGTGGGCCAGACTGGCTGCCTTTTCCAACCGAGAAAATACCACCGGCGTTCATGGACTGCAGTTGGGTATCATCCAGGATCGTAACCTTCAGTCCAAATTCTGCGCCAAGGGCGACCACCCGATCAGCCAGTGTCACCGGATTAATGATATTGGCCGGTTCATGTGCCCATGAGCGGGATAGGTTGACGGCTGTGGTGATGATTTCGACACGGTTCAGCAGATCCTGCACCTGTGGGAGGGCATTGACCAGCAACAGGCTGACATTGCTGTCTTCGCTTTTCTTGCTTTTATATTGCTTGAACTCATAAGCCCCCAGATGGAGACCTTCCATGAAAGCAACCAGCGCGTTGGACACGCCACAAGTGGCAAATGGCGAAACATCCATCCATGCCTGTTCGATGCCATTTTTCCTGAGCCATTTCACCAACCCGCCGCCGGCGATGCGGTAGGTGTCGGTAATGATCTTTTTGGTTTCTCCAAGGGAAATCATTGCCTTGAATTTGTCCCCGTCCTTTAGCAGGACAATTTCACCTGCGTTGGTGGAAGCCGAGCCAGGAGTTGCTTTTTCTGGCGCAGGCATCAACACCACTTCAACTGCCGGCAATGATTGATTGGCTGGCGCAATGGCCATTGAAAAACTACGATTCTTGTTGTTTGACATCCAGTTCTCCCGAAATGGAAAGGTTGATGTGTTTCCCTAGATGGATTATACTCCCGCACCAATTTCCCATAGAATGATTTCAGGTGGGCAAAACAGGCGAACACGCGGCGCGCCTGAACCTTCCAATCCTATCCCGCGGGTAACATACAAAACCATGTCGCCAACGGTTATCTGGCCGCTCTCGTACCTTTTCCCGTACAAAGAAGCGGTGAACAACGCCCCGTAGAAAGGCAGGCGAACCTGTCCACCGTGGGTATGACCAGAGAATTGCATATCAAACCCAAGTCGTGCCGCAGCCGGAGCGAGATCGGGGCTGTGATACAGCAGGATGTTGAGATCGTCGTGTGACAGGTTACCGGCGAGCTTTTCAAGCTCAGGAGTGTCAACAAATGGTTTGTGTGAGCAGTACATGCCGGTGATGCATATGTCACCCGCCGGAGTGTTAACCCTGACCTGCTCATTATGCAGCCAGTGAACCGGCAGATCCCGGGTCAGATCTGGCCATATCTCCTCAAGATCAACAGCCGGGCTACCGCTGACACCGTAAACGCCAAGGGGGGCGTTCCATTTTGCCATGATCTCCCTGGCGGCAGCATGTGCCTGAGGATCCTTCAGGTAAGATAGATTGAGGATGTCTCCGGTAAATACGATGAGGTCAGGTTGCAAGGTTTCAATGGCATCAAGAAGCTGTTTTTCGCGCGTTGTAATGCGTTCCACATGCAGATCGCCAAGGTGGAGCAAGGTAATGGGACGTTGGGTATTAATTTTTGCTGTGCGATGTTTTTTACGTGTCAACCCCACCTTGCGGGGTTCAATGATGAAGCCGTATGCCACCAGGGCTGTGCCAATCAACTGAATTGCGATTCGTATTGGCAGGGCAAATGGGATCAGGTAGATCACTCCGCGCATGCCTGCCAGCATGAGCACAGGGGGCTTTGCGGGACCGTGGGAGACCCTGAGCACCGGCAGCAGGGAGAGCAGCAGCCAGTCCAACAAAAAAAATGCCCAGATGATCAGCGCCAGTTGCCAGTTGAACCACGCAGAGAGGAATGCCCCGGCAAGCAAAACCAGTGCATACAGGGGGGCTGGGATGCGGTTGATGATGTCCCAGGTGTGAATGAGGATGTCAAAAAAGTTCCCGGATGTACCGGGAAAGTTTTTTCGGTCAGAGAAGTCCAGTTCGGTGTGTTCCATCAGGCTGCGGTTTCCGTGAGTGCATTGATCAGTTCGCGGCAATAATCGGGAATATCCGGAACGACCCGACCCCAGACGATATTGCCCGTACGGAAGGCAGGTTCGTTCTTCCAATCCGCTCCGGCGTTGATCAAATCGTCCTTAATCCCTTCTGATCCGGTTGCCTGACCTCCGTTCACAATACCAGCGCTGATACCGACCAGACCGGCGTGGCATATCATGCCGACAATCCTGCCCTGATCGTACATGGCTTTGACACAATTCTTCACGGCAGCAAAACGGCGCAGTTTATCAGGCGCCCAACCACCCGGGATGATGACACCGTCGTAATCTGCTGCGTCCACGTCTTCAAAACGAATGTCTGATTTTGCCGGAACCCCGTGCTTGCCGGTATAGCTTTCACCGGCTTTTTCGGCAGCCACCACCACCAGGGCGCCTTCTTCGCGCAAGCGCATCACCGGTACCCAAAACTCCAGATCTTCAAAATCATTGGCAAGCAAAGCCAGTATTTTCCGCCCTTTAAGTTTCATTGGTTCACCTCCAATCCCAAGGTATAACGGATCTGGTGGGGGATGTCAAATCATTGGAAGGGCAAAGCTTATTTTCGCAAGCGTAATATTGCATAGATGTCGAGGGCGATTTCGATAACCTCACCTTCCACTGACAGGCTGTCTTCATGGTCGGGTGACAGACATTCACCTGAACGGGGTCGATCGAGGAGAACCTGTACCGTTTGAGGCGCATGGCTGTAATTCATCAGATGGATTTGGGTTTCATCTCCAGCCTGCCAGACTTCGATTAACACTGGCGCTGCGCTGCGAACGATGGGCGCCGTGGGGGGAAGCTGACTGACGAGGGTGTTGATTCTGTCTCCATCCGGAATGTTAAATAGTGGCGAACCGGTGAATAACTTCATCACTCCGGCAGCGTCGAGCAACGACCTGGCAATGCGGCTTGAGAAATACAGCGAGTAGGCTGAGAGTAAGCCCCATTCGAGAGCTTTATGCAAAATGGCGGGTGATTTCTTCTGTTCAGGAAGGCTCCAGCCAGGAAGCCGGTCGACCCGAATGAGGTTGACCTTCTGAGCGGGAGATTCAGACTGCGGGATAAATGTCAACAACGTATCAATCTGTTCTGGTATTGCCCCGTTCATTACCACCTGAAATGGAATCCCACTGGCCAACAGCGCCTGGCCAGCGCCAAAAAACAGCGGCGCCAGTTCGTCCCAGCGTTGCCAGAGCTGATCCCCGGGATGCAATAAGGCCACCCGTGCAAGGTTGGTTCGGGATTGTTGGAATAGCTGACGATGTTCAGCAATCCATGAGTTGTAACGGCCGATTGCCTTTCTTTCATCATCATATTTTGCCGCAGTTAAAAGGGTGAAACAACCCTGTTCGTCAACAAATTCGGTTCCTTTGACAACGTTGGATGCTCCAAGCGCGGCAGCCTCGGCTATGGCCTGTTGAAAGCGCCGGGAAGGATACACCTGGTCAAAACCAATTCCATGGTCGTATGGGTCAACGCTGATGGGAGTTTGTCCGCAAAGCGCCCTGGCAGTGCGGACGGTGAGGGCGTTATTGGTCAATCTTGCCGGCAGATGGTCCTGATAACCTGGCAGGCCGTAATCTTCAATCATCATGACATCTTGAAACCCAGCTACGGCCTGCAGGTCTATGCCGTAAATCAGGTGGCTGTTTCGCATGACCGCATCAAAGTTATTGACTGATACCAGTACATCCGGTTTTATCGAACGGGCAAAGGCTGCCAGATCCGCCAGAACCTGTGCAGCCTGGTTGGCGCGCCAGCGGAGATATTGAATACCGGCAGAGTCCATCTGGATTGAAGTGGGAATGGGTTCACCGGTATCCTTCAGGTAAAGCTCCTGACAACGTGGACAGTAACAGCCCGCCGAACCGAACCAGGTTCCGGCAAGATGCAACGGCTGGCTTCCATACCACGGATTGTCAAAAAATACACCATCTGCGCCGCTGGCAATGATGCCGGTGATCATTTTGTGAAGTTGTGTCTGCCATTCCGGGTGGTTCCAGCAGGTCATGTGCCGACCGGTGTAATAGAAAACCGGTTTGCCCTTTGGGGTAAGCGCATACCAATCCTTCTCCTTGAAACTGCCATCCACCACGCAGTTGGAGGTCTGGATGTACCCAAATACCTTCGCGCCGGCTGACTGGTAATGCTTCACCGCTGTTTGAAAAGATTGCCAGTCCTCCTCCTCCACCTCTGGAGGAAAGCCCCAGTTGTAGGTAAGGTAGATGACATTGCAGCCAGCCTGTTCGACCACAACTTTGGCATCCTGCGCTTCGTGTGCGGATAAATGCACAGGCTCATCCACTGGTGCGTTCATAAATTTCAGACGGTTCATGCGGATGGTTCCAGGACCTGCCCACAAATAAATGGGCCGGTGGTCAACAGGGGAGGAGATTTCTTGCGGTCTGGTCATGGATCAACCTGTGAATTGCGCGCTGGTGGCATCCAGATCGGTCTGTGGCACATCAAACACGCTGTTATTGGGGTGTAGTGGTTCATTAAGAAGCCAGTCAGGAAGACGGTCATCGGCCGGGGTTAAGCCGTGCAGACGATTGAAGCGGTGCTCAAGGATTAAGGTTTCGTTGCCCAGGTCTTGCAGTATGTTGTCTGATACATCCCAGCCATGGATGGTATTGAGCAAGTCGCGGATGACGCCCTGTGCGGCGGCAAAACCAAACCCGGCGAAGATGCAGGCGCCCAGGGTGTCGTATCCGGCCATGTTCATCTGTGCGTTGGTGGATAACTCTTTTTGTCCCGCCGGGTCCAGGTGATTGACTCGCGCACGGATGGTAAGGCCGGATGTATGGTCGCCACCCTGGGGTGAGGTGGCGTAGGTGATGCCAGTGCCTTTGATGGCACGCGGATCGTAAGCTGAAAGGGCCTGACCTTTCACGGCTGGTATGCGGGTTGTACCGAGCGCCTTCCCGGTTGCGGCTGCGCCGCCACCCAAAGCTGTGCCAAGCTGCGTTCCCTGCCATATTTCGTCGATCAGCGCGAGGGCGCCATTGACATCGCCGAACTGAAACAACCCCGCTTCGGCGGCGAGGCCAAGCGCTGCGCCGAGATCGATGGTATCCACACCGAGATCATTGGCTGCGTGGTTTAAACGTGCAATATCATCAAGGTTATTGATGTCCAGATTGGATCCCATCAGACCAATCGTTTCATATTCCAGCGGCGCAACAATCTCTTCGCCATTTTCATCACAATAGACATTGGAACACTGTATGACACAGCCTGGCATGCAAGCGTGGGTGGGGGTACTGCGTCCGGGACGCTCCAACAGGGTTTGTCGGAGGGTTTCACCGGAGAATTGCTCCACCTGATCATTTTGGCCGTAGTGGAAGTTGTGGGTGGGTAAAGCGCCAAGACGATTGCATAACTGGGCGACACCGGCTGTGCCAAAATCATGGTAGACCGCCGTCTGGGGGTGATCCATCAATTCTTTAAGGAAGAACTTGAGTGCAGTTTTAAAACCCACCGGATCAACCGGCTGAGGAAATGGTCTGTTGGTGCCATCAAAGATGATGGCTTTGATGCGTTTTGATCCCATGACCGCGCCAACACCACCCCTGGCATTAAACCGCGACGGAACGCCGTCTTTATCCAAATTGGCGATACCTGCAGCCAGATACTGACGTTCACCGGCGGGGCCAATGATGGATATGGCTGCCTTTGAGCCGAATCTCTCGCGCAACATTGATGCGGTTTGATATACGCCCAAATTGATCAGGTCGTCAGCCGGCAAAAAGTCAGCCTGGTCATCATGCAAGTGGAGAAGCCACCACCCTTGGGCAGGGGAATTTTCAATGATAAGGGCTTTCATGCCAAGGCGGGCCATATGCAGCCCGGTGGTTCCACCGGCGTTGCTCTCTTTTATGCCACCCGTCATGGGGCTTTTGACGCCCACCGAAACCCGGTCGCAGGATGATATTCGGTAGCCGCATAACAATCCGGGAGTGAAGATTAATTTATTCCCCGGAGACAGAGGAGAGGTCTCCGGGGAAAGCTCATCCAGCAGGATACGGGCAATCAGCCCGCGCCCACCCAAGGCTCGCCACTCCGGTGGGACTGGTTCTTTTCTCAACATCCTGGAATGCAGGTCTACCCGCCAGATAAGCATGATACCTCCCGTGATAGATGA
>DAOUGC010000288.1:0-25203 GCA_034429695.1 Levilinea sp. | reverse complement strand
AATGACGATTCAAAAATTGCAATCTTTGGGGTGCTGCCGGTGGAATAAATGGCAAATTCCGGATTGGATTGCGAACAATTCTCACCGATGACATTCGGATGATCTTCTTCAAGATCAACGGGTGACGCAGGGGTGAAATTTGGGAACTTGTATTTGAATTTCTTCCCTTACGGCCTATAATGAAATCACCGAATAAGTTTTACCTCTTAATATCTTATTAATGTTCCATAGGAGGGAATAATGGCAGACGAAAAGAAAAAGAAGAACATTCTCGATCAGGCGATTGATGCCCTTACCAATCGTGACGAGAAACAGGCCGAGGCCGAAGCACAGCAGCAGGCACAGGCCGCCAACGTTCAGGCTGAAGCCGCCAGGGCCGAAGCCGCCCGATTGCGAGCCGAAGCTGAAAAGGCTCAGGCCGAAGCTGCCCAGTTGCGTCAGGCGGAAGAAACCCGCCAGCAGGCTGCCCGTGCTGAAGCTGAAGCCAAGCAGCGACGCGAACGCCAGCAAGCCATGGATGCCGCTGAGGCTGCACAGGCTGCCCGCGCTGTGGAAGCAGCCCGTACTTCCGCCATCAAGAAACATGTGTGGACCCGCGAAGACACCTACGCCAGCCTGGCGTATGAAAATTATGGCAACATGACCGAACCCTACTGGCGTTTGATCTACGAGCACAACCGCGAGTTAATCGGCGACCATCCCAACAACATCAAAGTTGGCATGGAAATTGAGATCCCGCCGCTGCCCGCCGAACTGCGCAAGAAATAGCCCGGGCATAATCGAATGGCTCAAAACAGCGTAGATCTCGTCAATCTCTTCTCCACGGTCACCCAGGCGCTGACTGCCAATCAGCAGGCGCTGGACAGCGCAGATGGGTACAACCAGGATCATGGCACCAACATGGTGCATACATTTCAAACCATCACCACCGCGCTGCAGAAAAAGCAGGGTGCATCGGCTGCCACAGCGTTGCAGTACGCCTCAACCCAGCTCGCCAAAAGCCAAACCAGCGGCTCGGCACAGCAATATGCCAAAAACCTGGCACAGGCCGCTGGCAGGTTCAAAGGCCGCCCGGTGGATCAAAACGGAGCCATGGAGCTGTTGAAAATGCTGATCGGCGCCAACCAGGCGCCCCAGCAGCAAGCCCCTGCCGCCCCGGCCCAGCCCATCGGCGCCGAGCAGGTCGGCGCACTGCTGGGGGGTGGTGGCGCAGGTAGCCAACAACAACCCGCCCCTGCCGCCACCGGCGCAGATCTGCTGGGTGCGCTGCTTGGTGGAGCCCAGTCCCAGCCCGCGGAAACACCGGCTGCCCCCACCGGAGGCGACTTGCTGGGTACGCTGTTGGGTGGAGGTTCGCAAACTCCTCAGCAAAATCAGGATGGCATTGGGCTGGATGACCTGCTCACCGCTGGTCTGGCGTTCATGCAGGCAAAACAAAGCGGTGGAACCAATCTGCAGGCAATTGCCCAGGCTTTTCTGGCAGCCAGTGGCATGGGCCAGGCTGCGCACCGCCAGCAATCCACCCAGATTGTGGTCAACTCCTTCCTGCAGGCGCTGACCGCAGTAAAGCCGCAATAAATCTTGTGATCAAAATAACAAAACGGATTGCCCAACACACTGAGCAATCCGTTTTGTTTATATTGAGTGGTTTTGGTTCAACCCTCTGATCCCCCATCCTTTTCCCTGCTTTGCGGAGGCAGGCGGTAAGCCAATGCCAGACCGCCGCCGGCTGTCTCGCGGTACAGGCTGGGCAGGTCCTTGCCGGTTTGCTTCATCACCTGTACCACCTCATCAAAGGAAACGCGGTGGTTACCATCCGAGTTGAGCGCAAAGTTGGCGCAGTCAAGCGCGCGCAGTGCGGCAAACACATTTCGTTCAATGCACGGAATCTGTACCAGCCCATTAACCGGGTCACAGGTCAGCCCCAAGTGATGCTCCAACCCCATCTCGGCTGCATACTCGATCTGTCGGATGGAGCCGCCCAGCAACTGCGTGGCCGCCGCGGCAGCCATTGAGCACGCCGTGCCGATCTCACCCTGACAGCCCACCTCGGCGCCTGAAATGGAGGCGTTGTACTTCACCAGGTTGCCCACCAGCCCTGCCGTGGCAAGTGCACGCAGGATATGCTCCTCCGATGTCTCAAGGATGTCAGTGATGTGCCGGATCACTGCCGGAAGCACACCGCTCGACCCACAGGTGGGCGCTGTGACAATCTCTCCACCAGCCGCGTTTTCCTCAGCCACCGCCAGCGCGTATGCCGGAAGAAAACCACCCCCATCCGTCCCATTGCGACTCATCTGAATCTTGCGCGAGAAGGTCCACGCCCGCCGGGCAAGCCCCAGACCTCCAGGCAGCACGCCCTCCGCTTGAATTCCACGTTCAATGGCTGCCTGCATAACCCTGTGTACATCCCGCAAAAAATCCCAGATGTCCTGTCCTTCACATTCCTGCACATACTCCCAGTAGGTTCTGCCGGTCTGGTCGCAATACTTCATGATCTCGCGCATGGTATGCATGGAGTAACGTGAAACGTACTCCACCGGATCATCACCAAATTGCAGCCGTCCACCGCCGGTGGAATAGACCCTCCACAGGGAAGAGGCAGCGCCGGTCTCTTCAAGCGCCTCAAATTCCATCCCATTCGGATGCATCGGTAATTCAACCTCAGGCCGCCACAGAATCTCCACCGGGCGTGGGGCAAACGCGGCGCAGATGGCAATGTCAGTGAGATGCCCCCTGCCGGTGGCTGCCAGGCTGCCGTACAACGTAACCCGAAATGCCCCGGCATGCGCATGGATCTGCGCAAATTGCTCAGCAGCCCTTTTTGGCCCCATGGTGTGGCTGCTGGATGGTCCGTAACCTATGCGGTAAAGTTCGCGTATCGATTCCAACTTGTCTTCAACCTTTATCCATCATGCCTGTTTGTGGCTTTGACTCGCAATTGTACCCAGATTACGGGCTTTTCACCCATCAGAAATGAAGGGGGCACGCAAACGATTATTCCGGCTGACCAGGGTGCAGGCCAGGCCGCTGATAGTGTTCAATCGCATACCCAACCAGCGCAGCGGCAAATAACAGGATTACGCTGATTAACGGGGCATTGAAACTCAGGTGAGACTCCACCGTGGGTATTTCAGTGGCAAGGTACCCCGTGAAACCTGCCCATGCAATGCCAAACACAAACAGCGTTGCCACACCCGCGGCTGCCAGACCGGGCTTAAACCCCAGCGTGCAGGCGATCAACAGCACAGGCAACAGGAGAGCCACTGCCGAGGGAGACCCCAGACCGTAGTAGGTGGTATCGGCCGCCACCAGCACGAAAAGCAAACCCGAAAGCAATCCAGCCGCCAGACCCGCATGTCCCCTTCTGGCAAGCAAGGACAGCCCGACCAGCACCATGCATAATATCACCCCTGCCACCACGGTTTCCCAATCTGTGAGCGTGCCGGTCAGCGCCCAGCCTGCAATGATGGCCACCACAGCCAGCCCAAGCAGGATACACGCAAAGCGGACGATGCGAGCCTGAATTGCGCGGCGCTCCACAGGATTGTTTTGCAGCTCTTGTCGATTGTTTTCCATTTTGATTTTCCCAAAAGTTGGTATCGACCGAAAGATTCAAGTCTGTTTTATTTTACATGTTCAGCGGGGTCTATGCCATTATCACTACAATTTCATACTTGACTTTATGGGTCTAAATAAGTATATTCTTCTCTAGAACAAAAGTGCCATTGCTTTTATCGGGGTCAAAAAAGGAGTTTATCCATGAGTGGAGTTCGTGTACTGGTTGGTACGCGCAAGGGCGCATTTATCATGACGTCTGACGAAGCGCGCAAAAAGTGGGATGTATCGGGTCCGCATTTTGGCGGTTGGGAAATCTATCACATCAAGGGTTCGGCGCTCAACCCAAACCGGTTGTACGCTTCACAATCCAGTGCATGGTTCGGGCAGGTGATCCACCGCTCGGACGACGGCGGCAAAACCTGGGAGACCGTGGGCAACAATTTCGCCTACGACGGCGTGCCCGGCACGCACCAGTATTACGACGGAACCCAGCACCCCTGGGAGTTTGCCAGGGTGTGGTATCTGGAGCCTTCATTGCACGACCCCGACACTGTGTTTGCCGGTGTGGAAGACGCCGCTCTGTTTAAATCCACCGACGGCGGGCAGACCTGGTCGGAACTCCCTGGCCTGCGCGAAGCCAAGGGTCACCTGTGGCAGCCCGGTGCTGGCGGCATGTGCCTGCATACCATACTGCAGGACCCCAACGATCCCAACCGGCTGTACACCGCCATCTCGGCAGCCGGAGCTTTCCGTTCTGATGATTGCGGCAGGACCTGGCGGCCAATCAACAAGGGCCTGATCTCCGAGTTCGAACTGCCCGATTCCGATGCCGAGGTGGGACATTGCGTCCACAACCTGGCCATGCACCCCGCCCGCCCCAACGTACTGTTCATGCAGAAACACTGGGATGTGATGCGATCTGACGATGCCGGTGATCAGTGGCACGAGGTCTCCGGTAATTTGCCGTCCGATTTCGGCTTTCCCATTGCGGTGCACGCGCACGAACCCGAAACGGTGTACGTTGTACCCATCAAGAGTGATTACGAACATTACGTGCCGGATGGCAAACTGCGTGTTTACCGCAGCCGCAAGGGTGGTGAGGAATGGGAAGCGCTGACGGACGGACTGCCACAGGAAAACTGCTACGTCAACATTCTGCGCAGCGCCATGGCAGTGGACAATCTCAACTCGTGCGGCGTGTATTTCGGCACCACCGGCGGGCAGGTGTACGTCTCAGCCGATTCCGGCGATCACTGGATGTCGATTGTGGAAAACCTGCCGCCCGTGCTCTCGGTGGAGGTGCAGACATTGTGAACCATTCTGCCCCGGACACTGCAGCCATCCGCGTCACCCTGCCGCCGCATCTACGCCAGCTTGCAAAGACCGAACGCGAGGTGACCCTGCACGTGCCACAGCCAGCCACCCTCGCTGGCGTGCTGGATGCGCTGGAAGCAGCCTACCCCATGCTGCGCGGAACCATCCGTGACCAGGCCACACGAGAACGCCGCGCCTTCATCCGCTTCTTTGCAAACGAGGAGGACTGGTCGCACGAACCGCACACCACCCCCCTGCCCACCGCCATCGCCAACGGCAGCCAGCCGCTGCGCATCATCGGCGCCATGGCAGGCGGATGACGCAAGCTTACCCGTAATCACAGCGCGGCTCACCAGGAGCCGCGTTATTTTTAATCCATACCATTGTTCCAGCCATTACGGTTGACATAATACCCAGCGCATCATATACTAAGAATAATGATCCAGTCATTCAGTGATGATGAAGCCAAAGCAATCTTCACCGGCTACCGCTCACGCAAGTTACCTCTCAAAATCCAAAGAGCAGCGCGACGGAAATTATTAATGCTGGATGCAGCTCAGAGCCTGTCTGATTTGAAGGTTCCCCCGGGAAACGATTTACACGCCCTGCATGGCGATCGAAAAGGCCAGTGGAGCATAAAAATCAATGATCAATGGAGAATTTGCTTTACCTGGGATGACCGGCCAGGCGATGCAATCGGTATACAAATAACAGACTATCATTCGTAATGGAGCAGGACATGGATATAGAACTCTCCCCCATTCATCCAGGGGAAATATTGCTTGAAGACTTTCTGACGCCGATGAAGATCAGCCAGAACCAGCTTGCGCGCGCCATGCGTGTCGCACCGGGGCGCATAAACGAGATCGTCAACGGCAAACGCGCCATCACCGCCGGGACAGCCCTGCGATTGTCGCGGGCACTGGGGGTCAGCGCTGAGTTCTGGATGAAGCTGCAGATGACATATGATCTGGAGGTAGCCAGGGAAGCAACCTCGACCGTGGTGATACGCGAGGTGTTACCGTTGTACGAAGCCAGCGACAAACCAGCGGAGGACGCAGCGTGAGCCAACTCCCCTGGAATCAACCGGATTGGATTGCCCGTGCCCACGCATGGATCCATTCGCAGGTGGAGGCAGCCGGGCTGACCCTTACCGGTCCCATTGACCAGATGCACGCGCGCATCTGGTCATCTGTGATGCGCGTGCCGACCAGCTCTGGCACACTGTACTTTAAAGCCTGCCAGAAACCGGTTGAAACGCATATGACCAGCTATCTGGCGCGGTTGCTGCCCGCCAATCTGCCCGATCTTCTCGCGATTGACCTGGACGAAGGCTGGATGTTGATGCGCGACGCTGGCCCCATGCTGCGCCAGTACCTCACCAATCCCGCCGACCTGGCGATGATCGAACCAGCCCTGACCATCTTCGCAGATCTGCAGATCATGCTGGCGGACCGCACGGATGAACTTTTCCCGCTGGGTGCGCGTGATCACCGCCTGCAGCGCCTGCCAGGGATGTTTGCCGGGCTGCTGGAGGACCGGGAGATCCTGCGGGTGGGTCTGGAGGAAGGATTGACCACGGCTCAATTCGATGAGCTCACCGCCACCCTGCCGCACTATACCGACATGTGCACCCGGCTGCTTGAATATCATGTGCCGCAAAGCCTGCATCACGACGACTTTCACCTCGGCAACATCTTTGTCTCCGGCGAGCCGGGAAACTTCAGCTTTGTCTTTTCCGACTGGGAAGAGATTTGCATCACCCACCCGTTCTTCTCGATCATGCACTGTTTGCGCAGCGTGGCCACCCGCGCCGGCTTTCCAGATGAAGCCACCGAAGCGCCAGAACACATGCCGGATGAGCTAAACCACCTGCGCGACATTTACCTGGCGCCCTGGGTGCGCTTTGAACCTCACGAACGGCTGGTGGAGATCCTTAACATGGCGTGGCGGGTGGGCATGGTCAGCCGCGCACTTTCATGGACGGCATTTGTCCAGTCCATTGATCCATCCGACCGGCTTGATTTTTATTACATCGTCCCTGCCTGGCTGTCAGAATATCTTCTGGCCATGCGGGCTTCATAACCCATTCAGGAGGATTCAATGACCGATCAAACCACGCCAGACCCCGGCCTGCTAATCATCCAGCGCGACGAGATGATTGGCCATATCCTGTACAAACGCATGGCAAACGCCATGAAAGACGGCGACAATCGCCAGGTGCTGCAACAAATGTCCAGCGACGAATTGTCTCATTACAATGTCTGGAAGGGTTATACCGGCAGGGATGTGGCCCCCAACCAGTTGCAGATCTGGTTCTACATGCTGCTCTATCGTCTGTTTGGGTTCACATTTGTAATCAAATTAATGGAAAACGGCGAAGAGGCTGCCCAAAAGGCTTATCGGGGTATTTTTGATCGTTACCCTGAGACCGAAGCCATTTTAAAGGATGAAGAAATTCATGAGGAGAAGCTGTTGGGCATGCTCGATGAGGAACGCCTGCACTACGCCAGCTCGGTGGTGCTTGGGCTAAACGACGCGCTGGTCGAGTTGACCGGGGCACTGGCTGGTTTCACCCTGGCGCTCCAGAATGTGCAATTGATCGCACTATCAGGCCTGATCACCGGCATTGCCGCTTCCTTCTCCATGGCTGCTTCCGAATACCTTGCCACGCGCGACGAAGACACCGACAAACACCCCGCACGTGCTGCCATTTACACCGGTATCGCGTACATCTTCACTGTGGCACTTTTGATCCTGCCCTATCTGTTGCTTGACAATGAATATGTGTGTCTGGCAATTTCACTGGTCACCGCCGTGATTATCATTGCTGTCTTCAACTATTACATCTCGGTCGCCAAGGGAGAGAATTTCCGCAGAAGGTTTGCAGAGATGGCAGGGTTGAGCCTGGGTGTGGCAGCCATCAGTTTTGTGGTCAGCTACTTCATTCGCATATGGCTGGGCGTGGACGTATAATCCCCAATTTACCGCCTCCCATTCCAAAAGGCATCCGCAGCGGAAACCAGCGGATGCCTTTTTGTTCGCCATCCATCATGACGGCAGGATATTCCGGGTTGCGTCCCTGGCGAACCCACCCAGCACAGACAGGGCCAAAAAGCCAAACATGCATCCCATCACAATGAAGATAAATGTTTCATTGCTCCAATCGAGAAAGGTATCCAGCATGGGTACCACGGGGAACATGGTCAACCATGCCAGCAGGCATGCACCAAATGCAAACGGGAAGATTTTTCCCAACCCGTTGGCGAGTCTGCCCTGCCAGTTCATACGTATACGCACACCCACAGACGCAGCCGCCACAAGCAACCCCAGCACCGGCGGGAAGAGCCCGCCGCCAAACAACAACATCAAGCCCGCCAGACCACCCAATATCAACCAGCTCAACCGGTGGTTGACAAACCTCACCACCCATACCGTATAAGCCAGTGAGAAAACCACCGCCAGGATGCCGGTCAGCAGCATGCCAGGTAAAATGGTCATTGCCGGTTCGCCACTTAGAATGGCAAAGAACGGGCTGTCAGGCCAGGAGAGTATCAGGGTATCCTCAACAGCCACATTTCCCTGCAGTATCTCGCCAATGCCGTGCTCCACACCCATCAAACCCGTAAACGCCCCCATCGTTGAGATCAAAATTCGCGTGGACCTGTTCATGTCTCCTCCTATACCACCTTTTTTTGTCTGAATGTCTCACCAACCCTGCCAGCCCAGGCGCGAATGGCGTCCCAGTCACGCAGATCAGATGCGGGCATCTGTTTCATGGCCGGGATCAGGTTCCACGGAAAGCGCAGGTGATCAGGGTCGTGCCTGCCGCCCACAATCTCGACCAGGATCGGCGCAAACCACGGGTAATTTGCCAGGTCCTTGTCCAGGCTGTCGCGGATCACCTGCCAGTCCTCATCCTTTGGCTCTCCATGCCGCCCGCCGGCGAAGATCGCCACAGGCAAAACGGTTAGCGACTTCTGAAAGCGGCGCAAAAAACCAAGTGCGTCTTTGTGCCAGTGGAACATGTATTGCGGCCCGCCCAGCACCACGCCGCTGTACCCGTTGAGGGATTTCACCTCACGCGCCGACTGCAGATCCACATCAAAACCCTGCGAACGGAGCACCTGAGCCACCTCGGTGGCGACTTCCTGCATGGAACCATGGGTGGTGGCAAACGCCACCAAAATTTTGTCTGTCATATTGATCACCTCTCATTTGATGTTGGTTGTCAACAGCATAGTCGTAAACCACCGGGCAGGACATCCATCCAAAGTTGGATCCACAGGTTATAGATTCGCGGCAAACGTGTAGAATATTCTTACATGAGCACACCGATTTCCTCCCTGATCCTCACCAAGTTGCGCCCCCCTGCAGCCCGCCCCCGCCTGCTTCAGCGTGAACGCCTGCTGAAACAACTGCAGGATACGGCTGGAGGATGCATGGCGCTGGTGTGCGCACCGGCGGGTTACGGCAAGACCACACTGCTGGCCGACCTGGCACGCAGGTGGCAGGCGCAGGGAAGCGCCCTGGTGTGGTATTCCCTCGATTCCTCGGATGATGATCCCGCCACATTCTCCCAGTACCTGGTGACCGGTCTGTCGCAGGCGCTCAACCACCCGCCAGGCATGGCCCGGATTGTCCATCTTCTGCGCACCTCGCCCGATGTCGGTTTGCAGGCGGTTCTCCCGGATATGCTGAATGCCATTGCAGATCACCCTTCAGCGCTGCTGATGGTGCTGGATGATTACCATCTGATCCACACCCGATCTATTCACGATGCAGTCGGGCATTTAATCGAACGCCTTCCCGAAAACGCCATCATCGCCATTGGTTCGCGAACCGTCCCACCCCTGCATCTGGCACGGCTGCGTGCCAGGAATCGTTTGTCCGAAATCCGCACCGCCGATCTGCGTTTCAGTCCTGCCGAAACCCGTCGCTTTCTGGATGAGAGCATGCAATTGACCCTTCCCCCTGCCGCAGCCGCGGAACTGGGCGACCGCACCGAGGGCTGGGCTGCGGGTTTGCAACTGGCAGCCCTTGCACTGCGTTCCAGCCCAGCGGATATGGAGTCTGCGATTGGGTCCTTCTCGGGCAGGCATCAATACCTGGTTGAATATCTGCTGGATGAGGTGATCAACCGCCTGTCCGAGGAAGTACAAACGCTGCTGCTGCATACCGCCGTGCTCGAGCGCCTGAGCGCCCCGCTATGTGACGCAGTTTGTCGCGCCGCCGGTTTCAACCTCGACAGCCGACCCATTTTGGAACAACTGGTTACGGTAAATCTGTTTGTGGTTGCGCTGGACGAAGAAGGGACCTGGTTCCGCCATCATCATTTATTCCGCGACTTCCTGCTGGCACAACTGTCAAATGCCATGCCAGAGCGCATTCCGCAACTACACCGCGCAGCATGCCAGTGGTTGGAAGAACACGGCAGCCTTCGTGAAGCCGCAAGGCACGCCTTCGCCACACATGATTGGGACTTTGCCGCGGATTTTGTGGAAAGAAATGCTTTCGCTCTGATCATCCACGGAGAAATTACCACCATGTACGAATGGTGTTCAGCATTTCCCGAAGCGGTCATGGATCATCGCCCCAACCTGTGCATCCTGCAGTGTTGGGGGTGGGTGTTATCCTCCAGTCGCCAAAACCGGCTTAAAGTTGAACGCCGCCTGGAACAGGCTGGCCGTGGTATCACCCGCATGACCGACCCGCAAGCCGCCGAGGACCTCACCCAGCATGCTTACGTGGTGCGCAGTTATCTATTGATCATCCCTGATCCGGCGGCAAATCCGCTCGAAACCCTGGAAGCTGCCAAAGTCATGTTGACCAACAACCCTGAGGATGATCCCGGGCGTTTCAGCGGACTGCTTACCGCCGGTTTTGCCCATCTCGCCATGCTGGATGCCCCCGCTGCCCGAACAGCACTCGAGGATGCATTGCAGACAGCCCAGCAGGGAGGGTTGTATCTCGGGATGATTGAAAGCACCTTCCACCTTGCCTTCCTGCTGTACGAACTTGGTGACCTGGAAGCGGCGATTCGGTTGTGCCAGCAAACACAACATACCATGCATGATCTGGATCAACACCTGCCAGTGGCAGGCTGCCTGGATATCGCCCTGGGGGTATTGTTCCACGAGCAAAACCGGCTGGAGGAAGCAGGACGCCACCTGGAACGCGGGTTGAGTTCCATCCCTCACAGCCTGAACCCATATCACATGGCCATGGGCTGCGTTGGGATCTACCGTTTGAACATGGCAACGGGCAATGAAGAACAAGCGCTTGCCGCGCTTGACCACATGGAAGCCGCATGGCCTGACGCTGCATTTATCAGCCGCGCCATGCGCACCGCCCACCGTTTAACGTACGCCCCCATCTCCGTTACAGCCGCCCAGCCGGAGTTTCAAGGATTTTCACCGCTCAATGACCCACCCCCTGGAATGGGCCCGCTTGGCGCATCCGGGTTGGTCACTCTGGCAAATCTGGCTTGGCTGCAAACCCACATCGCGCGTGGCAAACCGGCTGCCGTCCGCCCCCGCCTGGAGCAAATGCTCAATCAGGCGGTCTCGAAGCGGTTACCTGCCCGTATCATCGAGCTAAACCTGCTGCTGGCACAACTGGAGGCCGTTGAGCATCCTGCAGAGACCACAGCGATTGACCGCGCCATCACCACAGCATTTGAGCACACCAGGGGAACCGGCTTTGTACGCATTTTTGACCGTGGTCCACGGCTGAGGCTGCTGCTGGAAAATGCGGCAAAACGCGGGTGCTGCACGGGCGAGATCCAGGCCATCCTTGACGAGATCCGTCCGGCACGGGACCCCGCCATGACCGGAGAAAGTTCATTACCCGAAGCATTGAGCCAGCGCGAGCTGGAACTGCTGACATTGATCGCCCGAGGGGCAAGCAACAGTGAGATTGCCGATCAACTGGTGATTAGTGTGGGAACCGTCAAGAGCCACATCAACCACATCCTCGGCAAACTGGGGGTGGCCAACCGCACCGCCGCTGTCGCCCGCGCCCGTGACCTGGGTTTGCTATAAGGAAAAGAAAGCCATGAGCAAGATTATTGATCGCATAGAACAACGCCTGGGGGTGTCCGGCTTGGTCAGGTTGCTGTCCGACCGTCTGCCACCCACCGATCTGCAATCCCTGCTGCTGGAGGTTTATCGCTCACTGGCTGCCCGTAAACGTCCGGCAGATGTACTGGCTGGTTATGCACAGGATCGCTTTGTGCGCCCATCCAGGGTATCACCCTTGAGATTGCTGGATTGGGAACGCGCCGCCTTCACCAGTCTTCCGTCCTATTTTGAAGCGCTGGAAATCTCTCCGGTTGCCCCGCTTGGAACCTGCTCGGTCATCGCCGGTCTAGACCAAAACTGGTCGGTTGCCACAGCCCGCAACACCGAAGTGGTGTCTGATTCCACCAATGTGCTCGCGCTGGAATGTGCCACCCGCCGCCGCGCCTTGCTGCATGATGATCCAAAATCCAGCCAGTCTGTCCACCTGGCTGCACGCCACCGGTTGCTGCGCGCCCAGTTTTACAATACCCCCAATAGCTATGCGCACTTTGCCGCCTTTGCGCTGGTCAGCGCCGGGCGGGCTGCAGGTCCATTGACGTTTGAACTCCATACCCTCGGTGTTCACATGCGCTTTTACCTGGCTGCGCTGCGGTCCTTCCTTGGCGATGCGGTCCCTTTACGCTTGAGCATGACCGATTTTGGTCCACAACCTCGTGATCCTCTCTTGACAGAAGCATTACTCACCCCCATCGGCGCCGAATATGCCAATACCACGGTGGACGTGGATGACGAACGCACCGCAGGCAGGGGTTATTACGATGACCTGTGTTTTCACGTACATGCCATGACCACCGATGGTCAAGTCATTGAATTGGCGGACGGCGGAGTGGTTCCCTGGTCAAAAAAATTGCTTGGCAATGCCCGTGAACGCATGGTGATCAGCGGGATCGGCAGTGAACGGTTGTGCATGTTGTTTTGAGGGAATGATATGAACGCATCAGACGGATATAAAGATCGAGCTTTGCACCTTAAGTTGATCGGCGCTGTTCTGATGTTGGGCGGCGTCGCCGTGGGTTTGCTTGCCCCCCTGGAAATCTACTGCTTTTCCTTTTTTTCGGAGGGCGGGCGGTTTGCCTATCCGGGTTTTGGGTTCGGTTCGTTCATGTTTGGCAACATTGCCAGCCAGATCGTGGGCTATTACTTGATCGCCGCCGTATTGATCCCGCTTGGCTACGGACATCTCAAACTGCGAAAATGGATTGCCAAAGGCATGCTCGCGTTGGCCTGGTTCTGGCTGATCTTCGGTCTGCCGCTATCGCCGATTGCTTTTTTTATCCTGCTTGGCAGCAAGGAACTGCATCCACTGATGGCTGTGCTTGCCGGTCTGATCACCATCCTCGGATATTTTCTTGTGCCGTTTCTGCTCATTCGCTTTTATCACGGCAAAAATGTCAGTGGTACGCTGGCACAATGGGACGCGCAGGAAAAACCCGTACACCCCGTTCCATTGATCAATATCATCACAGCCTCCTCTTTCGGCTTCATCGTGATTGTTTTGAACCTCTTGATTCTGTTCAACGCAATCTTTCCCGTGTTCGGTTTTTTTGTTTACGGACTGGCTGGCACCGCCTTGCTCACCACCTGCATGGGTATTTATGCCTTGCTGGCTTGGGGTTCATTCAACCAAATGACGTGGGCATGGTGGGTGGGGTTAATTTTCCATGGCTTGTTCACCCTTTCCGTGGTGATCAGCCTGCTTTCCACACCATACCCTCAATTATTGGCCGGTTTTGATTTCCCCCCCTTTGAACTTGATATACTGGATGGAATTCCATTAAAAGGCTGGCATCTGTCGTTGATTTCCGGGCTGCCCATGCTTGCCATCTGGGTGGTTCACTTGCGCTCTTACCAGTCGCCACACCCATCTGGGTCAAAATCGAAACTCATATCCATTGCCCATACTCAATCATCCCGGTCGGAGTCGAAACCATGAAAATCCATCTGAGTAACGCGTGGAGGGAAACCCGTGAGAGTTACTGGTTCATTCCCAGTATGATGATACTTGGCGCCATCTGCCTCTCCTTCCTTACCATTGCCGTTGATCGATCAAGCCTATCCGATAATCTCCGCCTGCAATTACTATGGGGTGGCGACGCTGAGGGCGCGCGCGGGTTAATGGAAGTGATCGCAAGTTCAATGGTTACGGTGGCAACCCTCACCTTTTCCCTCACCATCGTTGCATTTACACAGGCATCCGCACAGTTTGGTCCGCGTTTATTGCGCAACTTCGCACGCGATTCAGGCAATAAGGTTGTGCTGGGGACATTTATCGCCACGTTTGTGTATTGTTTACTGGTGTTGCGCGCCATCCGGACTGGTATTGATGGGCAACCCGAATTTGTACCATATTTCTCGGTTTCAACGGGATTTCTGCTGGGGCTGGCAAGCCTGGGTGTGTTGATCTACTTCATTCACCACGTTTCCCAGGCCATATATGCCCCCAATTTGATTGCCTCAGTGGCTGCTGATTTGTTAAAAACCATTGAAGATTTGTTACCATGGGATGAAGAGGATAATCCCACTTTCACCGCTTCAGAAAAACGGTCTGCATTACCTCCAGATTTTGAAAAAAAAGCCGTTGGCATCAAAGCCAATTCCAGCGGTTACCTGCAAATGGTGGATTACATCAATCTGCTCGCAATAGCCGTGGACAACAACCTGACCATGTTAATCATCCATCGTCCCGGGCATTTTATTCCCCATGATGCCGATGTCGTGCTGGTTTCACCGGCTGGTCCTGTCTCCCCGGCTGTTCTCCGGTCCATTCGTTCATCCTTCACCCTTGGCAAACATCGTGTTGCCCCTCAGGATGTTGAGTTTGCCATTGATCAACTGGTGGAGGTTGCCGTACGGGCGCTATCTCCAGCAATCAATGACCCATTTACCGCCATGAATTGCATTGACTGGCTTGGAGTGGCATTATCCCGACTGGCAGTCAAGCGGATCCCCCCACCTTACCTCACCGATTCATCCGGTGTGGCGCGCGTCCATCTGAAACATCCCATCACCTTCAAAGGAGTCACCGAAGCAGCGTTTAATCAGATCCGGCAGCAGGCTGGCAACCATGTGTCTGTGCTGATCCGCCTGCTGGAGGTTCTTGCGTCAATCGCTGAACACACCCATGATGAGCAGGAACTGATTGTACTGGAACGACAGGCAAAGATGATTAAACGAAGCAGCCATCGGCTTTTACGGGAAAACGAAGATCTGGCTGATGTAGACGAGCGTTACCAGCGTATTGAAGACCAGGATGATTAGCGATTGTATGGCCGCCTGGACTGGATTTTGAGCTTTTCCGCAACCTGAGCGGAAACTTTTACGCCAATGTTCTGCAAAGTATCGGCGAAATTCTTGGATTCCTCATCGTTCGCTAAAACCATCAAATAATCTCAATGAACCGGTCTGCGAATTGGTATGCAGGCCGGTTTGTTTTTCTTACATAACCATAACAAAACTGTCAGGATGAGAAGCGTTTTTCCATGCTATCATAACGCCAGTTATTCCGATCACTTTAAAAGTAAACAATATCACGTTTTCATTATTGGTGGAACAATACAAAGCCATCGTCCAGGTCTCCCGGCAACCATCGCGGTATATCCCATCTGACTCTATCTGTTGAAATCTTTTTCAAGAGGCAGATTATTCTGTGTGGGATCACCTTGTGCAGAACCGGCCGGAAACAACCTGACAATTGAACACCTTATCGGCTACAGGAGATTAAGCATGCCCAATTTTTTCATGCGTTTTGGTATGGCGCTCATCAGCGTCATACTGGTCATCACCCCCACCGGGAATCCCACCGGGTTCCTTTCTCCCCGCAACCAGTCAGAACAGGGTTCGAGTTACCAAAACCCGGACAATTTGCTTTCCAATGGCGACTTTGAAAATGGTGTCTCTCCATGGGAAGGAATGGGAGATGCCAACCTCAGCCCGGACGCTGCCCATTCGGGTTCCACCGGTGTAAAAATTACTTCCGAAACCGAAGCCCAACAAGGCTGGATCCCGGTCACCCCCGGACAGACCTATCACCTGAAGGTCTGGTTCCGCTGGTTATCCTTCAGCGGCAGCAACTGGGGTTATGACCGCGTACGTGTGGTGGAATACAACTGGGGTGAGCTGGCGGTTTCCAACCTGCTTCACGATCAGATACCGGCAAACGAGTGGACGGAAATCGAACTGACCTTCACCCCGCAGACCAACTTTGTGCGCATCCAGATGGGCCTGTTTGGGCCGCAAAACGGGGTTGAATTGCACTTTGACGACGCCCGCCTGACCACCGACCAGCCCACCGGCGGCGATGAGCAGGATGCTGATAATACCAACCTGCAACAGACAGTCACCCAGAACCTGCTCAACAACCCCGACTTTGAAGATGGTAAAGCCTCATGGCAAAACCTCACCGACGCCAACCTGGTCACCGGTGATACCGCCAGCGGCGTTACGGCATCGGGCAGCCGCGCAGTTCGCATTACGTCTGATCTGCAGGCATCCCAGGGTTGGATCCGCGTCACACCGGGCAGCCAATACGAGCTGCGCGTGTGGTTCAAATGGAACGATTACGCCGGCAGCCGCTGGGGATACGACCGCATTCGCGTCTTCAATTATGACTGGTCGGAGGCATTGACAGTCAATCAAATGCACGTCCAGTACGCCAAAGGTCAGTGGCATGAACTGAAATATAAGTTCACACCCAAAACCGACCAGGTGTCGGTATCATTCGGGCAGTTTGGCCCGCAGGATCGCGTTGATTTGTATTTTGATTCGCTCTCCCTGTCGCCGGTTGATCCTGCTGCTCCGGTAAATGAACCCACCGCCACCAACACCACTCAACCTCCGGCAGATGTCCCCCCCACGCTCACCAATTCGCCCATCTTCACCCCAACGGTGACCAACACCCCCACCTCCACCAGTACAGCCACCCAGCCAGTGGTTTCAGCCCCGGTGGAGAATAACCTGCTGCCCAATGCTGATTTTGAAAGCGGAGTGGAGGCGTGGTCCGGGATCGCGGCGGCCAACATTATCACCAGCGGAACACAGTCCGGCGGGAAAGCAGTACGCTTTACCTATGCGCAGGAAGCCCAGTCAGCCTGGCTGCCCGTGGTTGCCGGTCAGACTTACACCCTCACCGCCTGGTTCAAATGGAATGAGTTTTCCGGGGCAAACTGGGGTTACGACCGCCTGCGGGTGGTCAATTATGACTGGTCCGAAGCCGCCGTTCTCAACCAGCTTCACATCCGCCAGACACGCGGAGTGTGGCAGCAGGTCAGCCTGACCTTTAAACCCAAAACCAGTCAGATCCGCGTCATGTTCGGTCAGTTTGGCCCGCAGGATAAAGTGGATATTGTGTTTGACAACCTCGCCATGGTGGGAGCTTCCACCGGCGGGCAGCAACCCACCCAGACGCTGATCCCCACCCTGACCCCCACCCCCACCACTACAGCGCTGGCGCCCACCCCAACCGTTCCCACCAGCACGCCACCGCCAGCAGGTTCGCTGATCACCCTGCCAACGGTGCGTACCGTCAATATGCCCTACCTGTCCGGCAACATCCTGCGTGACCGGTATGCAGAAATGTCCATTTTCTGGTTGGGGCGCATCAGCAATAGCGACAACTATACCGATGTACGCATCGCCTATAACGACACAGGCATCGTGATCAAAGCCAACATCTTTGACAAATTCTTCCGCTATGACACCGCCGGAAACGCGGCAACCTTGATGCAAAATGACGCCATCTCTGTGTTTATCAACACTGGCAATCAGGGCGTTTCCTCACCCGACAGTCAGACCTACCGCTTTACCGGCGGCTTGAACTGGTGGGAGGATCACAGCAAGTACCGCTCGGCAGCGCGCGGCAACAGCGGCGCATGGCAAACAACCAGCCTGGCTTTCACCACCCTGCAGGGATATGCCGGTTCGGAGTTCAACAACGGCAAGGAAAACCGCGGCTGGGCAATGACTTTTGAAATCCCATATGCTTCGCTGGGTCTCAGCGGCAAACCGGCTGAAGGGACGCAGTGGGGAATTGGCGTGGCTGTCCACGACCGTGATGGTGCATCGCCAAACGCTGACCGGGTCTACCCCGAGAGCTTTTCCGCCGCCAACCCGTCCTCATGGGCGCGCCTGAATTTCGGTCTGCCCGCCTACACAGCGCCTGCCGCCGCCAACACCACCCTGACCACCATCCGCAACAAGCTGAACGGTGTGACTGTGATGGATGCCGGCGTGGGCGGCGATATCGGCAACCTGTGCAATCCCAGCAATATCTGGGATGGCTGGGGCAACCTGAATTTCAAGGGCCAGAAAAACGTCAATATTCAGAATCAAGACTACGTTGGCGACTGGCCGTGTTTCTCACGCTTTTACGTGAACTTCCCTCTCAACAGCATCCCGGCTGGCAAGGTGATCGTATCGGCAAAACTGGTCATGTACCAGTGGGGTGGGTCGGATATGACCCAGGCAAAGCCTTCGCTGATTCAGATATTCAGCGTGCGTGAAACCTGGGACGAGAACTCCATCACCTGGAACAACTCACCCCTGGCGCTTGAAAATGTTTCCCGCACATGGGTTAACCCGCTCAACCATACCATTCAGCCCAATGAGTGGCCCGGGTTTAAGTCTGAGTGGGATGTCACCCGCGCAGTGGCGCAGGCGTATGGAAGCGGCAAGCCGTTCAACATCGTATTGTACGAAGCCGATTCGGCTTTCCACAGCGGCAAATACTTCAGCACCTCTGAAGCCGACGATTGGAACGCCACCGCCCGCCCCACCCTGTTGATCACCTGGGGCGACCCCAGATAAGCTCCATCCGTGGACCGTTCGCCCACCAGTTTTTGGGGCGAACGGTCGCCACGATCGTTCGCGCGAAAATTGGCTGTTGTAATTCCAATTTGAATGTGCTATAAACTTTTTCAATATGCAGCATTTATTCGGTCTGAAGCGAAACGGCAAGCCTACCCGCCTTACATCAAGAAGGACGGTTCTAACCGCTTAAGCAGACCCCGCCTGCACACTGTTTAGCCACAAAGCCCTCCTTCGCTCGAAGGAGGGCTATTTTTTTGGAGGTTGCCTATTGCCAATTATTTATCTAATTAGTAAACTTTATGCGTGATCAATCATCAATCAAGGAGAGAAGAAGATGAAAAGCTATAAGATGTTTGCCCTGTTTGTTCTAATTGCCCTGCTCCTGACCGCTTGCGGTGGTCAGGGCGCTGTGCAGTCCACAGATGTTGTGGTCGATGAAACCGCCACCCAGGAACAAGCCGCTGGCGAAGCCACCGAAGCGACGGGCGGTGATGCCGCTGAGGGCGAAACCATGGTTGTCAAGGTTGCCACGGATGCCACCTGGCCCCCATTCGAAATTGTCGACGAAGCCAGCAAGGAAATCATCGGTTTCGATATTGACCTGTTCAATGCCATCGCCGAAGCTGAGGGTCTGCAGCTTGAGTTTATAAATATTGGCTTCGATCCACTGCTGGCGGGCATTTCCAATTGCCAGTATGATGCCGCCATCTCAGCCATCACCATTACTGAGGAACGCAAAGCGTCAATGTTGTTCTCTGACCCCTACATCAACGCCGGTCAGATCGTTGTGGTGGCAGAGGATAACACCGAGATCAACAGCAAGGAGAACCTGGCAGGTAAAGTGGTTGGTGCGCAAATCGCCACCACCGGTGCAATTGAAGTGGAAGCGATTGAAGGCGCTGAACTCAAAACCTACGATACCGTGGACCTGGCTTTCCTGGACTTGATGAACGGCCAGGTGCAAGCAGTTGTGGCTGACTATCCCACCGCGGTCAGTTTCGTGATGAAGTATGACGACCAACTCAAGACGGTTGGCGAGGTCTTCACTGATGAAAATTACGGCGTTGCGGTGTGCAAGGACAACACGGAACTGCTCGATAAGATCAACAGCGGCCTTGCAAAAATCAAGGAAGAAGGCTTGATCCAGGAACTGGAAGCCAAGTGGCTCAGCCCAGCCGAATAAGACCTCATATTTTCAAAATGAGCCGTTCCTCACCCGGAACGGCTTTCTTTATTATCAGGCTTCCAACCAACAGGATTGTCAACCCGTTGGAAATTGTCATGCAGGAAAACCCCGTATAATTAACCTGTTCACATCCATTTACCATCCCGCGGAATGGAGCCATCCATCCGCGCTTCCGGAGGCACTTTGGACGATATTCTCAAGCAGGGCATTGCCGCGTATCGTTCCGGCAACTTTCCTCTCGCCCGCCAATTACTGTATCAGGTGGTGCGGGACGATCCTTACAGCATCCCCGGCTGGTTATGGCTGTCTGCCGTGGTGGAAAACGACGCCGAAAAACGCGAATGTCTTGAGAACATCCTGAAGATCGATCACAACAACCTGACCGCACGCAAAGGGTTGGAAAAACTGGATGCACAGCAACAGGCTGCCCCGTCTGCTGAAGTGCCCCTATCGGCTTTATTTGCCAGTCAGGATGAGCCCGAGGAAACACCGGCTGCCGCCACTCAAAAGCCGGAAGGACCTGCCACTCAATTAACCCGTGAATTATCCGGCGGAGATGAACCGCTGCCACCGGAGGAAACCGGGCAGGTTGACGACAAGGACAAGGGCAAAAAGAAAGCCAAACCAAGCCGCTGGCTGGTACTCGGCGTGATTGCCATTGTCGGGTGTCTGTGCCTGGGTGGGGCTTTTCTGGCGTTGCAATCCTACATCACCTCCATGCTATCACCGCAGAACATTGCAGCGGTAACGCCGGTGAACTACAATGCCGAGGCCACCCTGTTCTCACCAACACCCACACTGACCCCCACCATCAGCCCCACCGCAACGCAGACCTTCACCATCACCCCCCTGCCCACCAAGACAGCCACTCCAACGGCCACCTTCCCTCCGGCCAATCCCACCATTGTAGTGGAAATGGACCGCATTGAACAACAGGTGTCAGACCTGCGCGGTTTGCCCATCACAGGTGAAGTGTCTGCATATGTCATCCCCAACCTGCGCGCCAAAGAGCTGCTGCTTGAACAGATCCTGACCGATGAAGTTCAGACCGAGCTGGACCAACAGCAGGTGGTGTTGAGCAAGCTGGGGCTGATCAAACCCACCTACAGCCTGGAAAATGCCGCTCTCAATCATATCGTGGATAATATCGGTGGGTTTTACCAGCCGTGGAGCAAAGAGATTTTTGTGCTGGGTATCTGGTTCAGAGGCATGGAACACTACATCTATTCACATGAGTACGACCATGCCCTGGTGGACATGACCTATAATTTTGAACAAATGGAGCTTGATGCCGGTTGCATTCATAATTCGCAAAGATGTCAGGCCATGGACGCCCTGATCGAAGGCGACGCCACCCTGTTGATGAACCAGTGGCTGGTGCAATACGCCACCCCACAGGATTACCAGGATCTCATCAATTACCGTCCGCCATTAATGGCACTGCCCGAAGAATTTCCCCCACCTTATGTGGTGGAGGAGGTCAACTTTGCCTATGGTTACGGTTTCCAGTTCGTAAAGTTTTTGCACGACCGGGGCAACTGGGCAGAAGTGAACAACGCTTACACCAATCCGCCCACAACCACTGAGCAAATTTTGCATCCCGAAAAATACCTGACTGGAGAACAGGCCATCCCGGTGGACGACCCTCATATTGTGGATCTTCTTGGTGAGGGCTGGGAGGAGTACGAATACAACTCATTGGGCGAATGGACCACCTACCTGCTGCTCGGTTTTGGCGCCGATTACGCCGCCCAGGTTAACCTGGACAATGCTGAAGGTGGCGCAGCCGGATGGGGTGGAGACCGCTATCAGGTGGCGCACAACCCCACCAGCGGTCAAACCGTGTTGACTGCCCACTGGGTCTGGGAAAGCCTCAACGATGCGCAGGAATTCCTGACCAATCTCAAATACAGCCAGAATGAGCGTTTTCGTGGCAACGTGCTCAGCCACCCCACCGCGTCCTGCTGGGAGATGAACGGTGAAACCTCGTGCATCTTTGCCAGAGAGGAACAAACCCTGTGGATCATCGCCCCCGACCTGAACACGGTTGAAAAGGTGTTGACACAATATCCTTTCTTCCAGTAGCGACAAATAAAGCGAGCCGCTCTTTGAGGGTTGACGCAATTTGCCGCTCCTTGCATTTCTGGGTATAATGCCATCCATGTCAAACACCATTTCCCGCCGCGACTTTCTCAAACTCGGCCTGCTGGCGCTGGGCGGTCTGGCTTTTCGCCCATACCTCAAATACCTCCCCCCTCAACGCGAACCAGCGGTATCCAAAACCGCGCGCATTGCGGTGACCTCGGTGAGCGTATACAAAGAGCCGTGGGATGAGAGCAAGATCCTGTACCAGCGCAAACGCGACGATCTGGTGAATTTGTATTACGAGGTGGTCTCAGACAAGGGCCCCGACTGGAACCCGATCTGGTATCGGGTTTGGGGTGGGTACATTCACAGCAAACACCTGCAGATGGTGGATTACCGCCTGAACGAGGTGGTGTACAGCATCCGTGAAGGCGGGCAACTGGGCGAGGTCACCGTGCCGTACGTCCAGCCGATGCGCTGGATCGCCAATGATGTTTGGGAACCGGTGTATCCCCTCTATTACGAATCGGTCCACTGGGTCACCAGTGTGGTGGAAGGACCGGATGGCGGGGTGTGGTACCGACTGCAGGAAGCCTGGAGCCGTGTCACCTACGATGTCCCCGCCGAGTCGATCCGGCTGATACCGGATGTTGAATTGACCCCCCTGTCGCCCCTGGTGGAACCGCACAAAAAACGCATTGAAGTGTCGCTGGCGCATCAGGAACTGACCGCTTATGAGAATGACCAGGTGGTGCTCAAGACCCTGGTTTCAACCGGCTTGAACCGCGCCGTGCCCGATGGAGAAATCCCGTGGAATACCCCTGCCGGCGAGTGGCGCGTGGCGTCCAAAATGCCATCCCAGCACATGGGTGACGGCAGTATTGTTTCGGATGTTGAAGCTTACGAACTGCTTGGGGTTCCGTGGGTGTGCTATTTCCATGAGAACGGCAACGCCACTCACGGCACGTACTGGCACACCAATTTTGGCAACAACATGAGCCACGGCTGCGTCAACATGCGCACCGCTGATGCACGCTGGCTCTTCCGCTGGACCACCCCGGTTTGGGATCCTGGCGTAAGGGACGCCAAGGGCTACGGCACCGTCATCAAAGTCACCTGATTCATGCCACAAACTGCATGAACACCTGATTTCCCAGCAGGATTCCCCGTCCCGTCAGGCGCAGGATGTCCCCGTCCTCGCCCGTCCATTCCAGCAGGTCGTTCTTCACCAACCGGGAGATTTCCTTCGCGAAAACAACATCCAAGTCAATCCCGAACCGGCTGGCAAAGCTGCGCCGTGATACGCCTTCCAGGGTCATGCGCAGACCAACCATCAATGTCTCACGCATTTCTTCTTCCACGTCAATGCGCGTAAATGTTTCCGCCGCAGCACCGACGGGAAAATCCCCCATAATTCCATCTTTCATTCGTCGCACGTAGGTCTGAATGCCGGTGACATTGGCTGTACGCACCCCATTCACATACCCGTGCGCACCGGCTCCAAACCCAAAATAGGGCTGGTTCCGCCAGTATTGCAGGTTATGCCGGCTGGAAAGCAAACAACCGCCCGCATTTGTGGATGCCCAGTTGGAGATCTCGTACTGGCTGAAGCCTGCCGCCTCCATGCGCTCGCCTGCCCATTCATATAGTTCAGCCGCGGTATCATCATCGGGTGTCTCCACCAGCCCGCGCTGTACCCAGTTTCTCATGCGGGTGCCGGGTTCAACGATCAATGAGTAAAGGCTGATGTGCTCTGGGCGCAAATGGAGTGCGGATTCCAACGAAGATCGCCATCCATCCAGGGATTGCCTCGGAAGGCCAAAAATCAGGTCAAGGCTCAGGTTGTCAAAACCAGCCTGGCGCGCCCATTGGACTGCGTGGATCACGTCATAATGGTCGTGGATCCTGCCAAGCAGCGCCAGTTCTGCCGGATTGGCGGTTTGCATCCCAAAGCTCAACCGGTTGACCCCCAGGTCGTGAAGCTCACGCAGCTTTTCGAGCGTTACCGTTCCGGGGTTGGCCTCCAGGGTGAGTTCAAGATCCGTGTTCAGGTGAAACCCAGCATGGATCTCCGCCAGAATGCGCTCCACCTGTTCGGTCTCAAGCAACGAAGGAGTGCCGCCGCCAAAGAAAATGGTATGCACAGGCGTTTCCCCATCAGCAGCCTCAGCCACCTGCTGGATCTCGCTGCATAGGGCATCAACGTAAGCCGGGATTAAAGACTCCATACCTGCATACGTGTTAAAATCACAGTAAGAACAGCGTTTGGCACAAAATGGGATATGAATGTAGATGCTGTGAGGTTGCGTACCGGGTTTCATCATCGTCCTGCAGCATAACATACCCCTTGCTTTTTTGCAAAAGTCAACCCCTTGCTGTATGGTATAATTTTTTCCCGCTGGGAGAAATTTCCCCCCTTTTCAAAGGAAACCATGAGTCCTGAACCAACTTCTTCAACGAAAGTTTGTCCGACCTGTGGCACGCGCCTGACCGAAAGCGCAACCCGCTGCATGGTGTGCGGACGCACCTTTACCCCCACCGAAATGCGCAGCACGGTTGGCGCCAAAGCCAAAACCGCCGCGGCGGTGCAAAGTCCGCGCATCCCCGAAGTCACCCTGAGCCTGCCCGTTGCGCTCGGTCTGTTGATCCTTGTGCTGGGTATTGGCGCAGCCATCGTGTTTGCCGTCTTGCGTGGACAGGGCATGGTGGTGGAACCCACCATCACCCCGACAATCACCAACACCGCCACCCTCACGCTGACTCCATCACCCACGCTGACCGAAACGCCGGCGCCCACCTGGACCCCGCTGCCTCCGGTTGAATATACCGTGCAATCAGGTGATTACTGCGGTTCCATCGCAACCTTTTTTAACGTCAGTGTCCAATCCATCGTTGTTCTCAACAATCTCCCCGCCGATTGCGGCAGCCTGGTCATTGGCCAGAAACTGCTGGTTCCCCAACCCACCCCCACCGCCTCCCCCATGCCGTCGCCCACATTGAGCGAGCTGGAAGCCACCGACGTGGCTTGTGAAAAGGTGGACTACACCGTTGGAGAAAATGACACGCTGAGCGGTATCGCGCGTGCATACAATGTCAGCATTGATTCCATCAAGGAATACAACGGCATGACCAACGACATTGTGTTCGAGGGTCAGAACATCAAGATCCCCA
>DAOUGC010000287.1:0-1845 GCA_034429695.1 Levilinea sp. | reverse complement strand
GGATGTGCAGGTTGAAATCCAGCAAATCGATGGCGACCAGATCCTTTTTCAAGGACTGCAACTGATAGGCCAGCGGAATGAAGTCGTCGGCATCGAAAGTGGTATCCGGGTCATCCTTGATTTCGCCGTAGCGGGCATGCATGGCTGCAATGCCGCCTGCTTGATAGGCTTGAAGCAGAGGCACGCTCCAGGATACCGCACCGACCACCGGCGGCATGTCCAGCATGGCGTGGATGACTGCCCGCACGGTGCGGCTGCGCGCCCACGATTCATCGTTGCACAGGATGACCGCCCCGCAATTTCTTTCCGGCAGCAGGGTAAGGAAGTCTGACCAGCCAAACCCCATCCCGCCGTGGCTGACTGTTTTCACGCCTTCAGAATGACCCAGCGTCCAGCCCAGCCCGCAGTGTTCGTACAGCGGTGGGAAGCCCCATTCCACCACGGGGGTCCACATGAGTTCAAAACCGGCTGGTGAGAGGATGCGCTGCCCGTGGTTATTTGCATCGTTCAGGCAGGTGATGGCCCACTGGCACATCTCCAGCACGCTGGAATGCAGGAAACTGGCCGGGGCATCGGCGCGGTGATAGGGGTAAACGGGGTTGACGATCAGCTCTGGCGAACGCAGGTGCGGCACAGCCAGCCGTTGGCGCGGGACGTGTGGAAAGAAAAAGGTGCTGTCTGGCATGCCGGCGGGAACCAGCAGGCTGGTCTTGATGGATGCCTCAAAGGACAGGCCGGTGAGCCGCGAGATCAGGTGGCCCAGCACGTTGTAGGCAATGTTGCTGTAGGCAAAGCGCTCACCGGGTGCTGCGACCATTTTTCGACCGGCCAGGCTGCGCACATAACGGGCGGCGGCGTCATCGTCATAGTCGGGGGTGGCCACCAGCGCGTCGTATTCATCCTCATCCATATCGGGCATGCCGGAGGTGTGGCTGAGCATCTGCCGCGGCGTGATCTGGCGGTGGCGGTCGTCATCCAGGCAAAAATCGGGCAGGTATTCCACCAGTGGGCGGTCCAGCTCCAGTTTGCCCTGTTCCAGCAGTTGCATCACGGCGGTGGCGACAAAGCATTTGGAGACCGAAGCCACACAGAAAAGCGAGTCGGGGGTCACGGGGGTGGCGGTGTCCAGGCTTTGCACGCCAAACCCGCGCGTGTAGACCACCTGACCGTTTTCAACGATCCCCACCCCCAGCCCGGGAATGTCCCAGCGGGTCATGATTTCCATCAGCACGGCGTCGAGCAGATGTGCATCGATCATGGGTGCATCCTTTTGTGTGTATACAACCGGAGAAATGATTATTCATATTATACGCAGGGGTTCAACCATTTGTTGTATGGTGCGCGGATGCATACCTGCCGTCATCGTTTAAGCAACTGGTAATATAATATAGAGACTCCAAATACGAAAATTTTTTACCCATAACCGCAGCGAAAGCGCATTTTCATCGGAAAGGCAGGCTGCATGAAGAAGACCTCCTTAATCCTCATCCTGACAGGGCTCATTATAATTTTGGCCATCTCGGCGGTTGGGTGCATGGTTTTGAAAAAACCTGTGCCAACAATGGCTGAATCGCCAATGGATGAAACGCTGACATCCGTCGGTCACCCGGTATTGTTTGCCATGGATTTTGAAGACCCGGCCGTCTTTGGCGGCTGGCAGGTGGGTGGGCCTGGGATCGGCCCAAATTGGTTGGCAAACACCAGCGATGGTCGTTATCTGTTTGAATTCCCATCCGGTTTTCTCGAAACGCAGGATTTCGATTACGCCGATATTCAGATATCGGTGGATGTTGAGTTTGTGGTGGATACACCGGTTGAGGTGGATGTGGCCTGCCGCATGCAGCC
>DAOUGC010000286.1:0-1537 GCA_034429695.1 Levilinea sp. | reverse complement strand
ATCACCCCTGCCAGGATGAAAGCCATGCCAAAGATCAGCGCAGACGTACCGAGATCATTCATCAACGCCGGGTCAATCAGCATCACCGCTGCCAGCGCCAGCATGAGCACGCCGCCGAACAACTTCAAGAGCCGTCCCTCTTTTTCCTCCAGACGGCTGGCTTTGAGCGTGACCACCATTGAACCAAAGATGATCAGCTCATCCACCTGATATATCACCAGATACAGCATCAACAAAGCAAAGAACGCGCCGCCTTCCACCCCCTGCGAAACCAGCAGGTTGGTCCACAGCACCGGAAAGCCCGCCGTGCAGGAAAATTCCACCAGCGAAACCCCCGCCGCCATCACCACCGTGGCTCCAGCCAGTGCCAGGATGGAATCACCAGATGCCAGGACCCGGCGCATACTCTGGAAAATGCCAGGGCGGTGTTTTTCTGAAATGGTCAGCGATACGCCGCTCTTGAACCAGAAATAATCCTTGATGTTGATTAAGCCAAAGACCAGCGCCACGCCCGCCACCAGTACCTGCACCCAGCCCATGAAACTGACCAGGCGCAGTACACTAAACAACCCGGCAATGAACAGGGCGTAAATGGCAGCCGTGACGGTCAGGAAGATCAGGCCAATCAACAGCACCTTTTTGCGCGAGCCGGTGTGCAACACCAGCGCCATGAGCATCGAGAGCACCCACAGCGAGCATGGATTGAAGCCGTCCACCAGCGCAATCAGCGCGGTGCTCAATGCCAGCGACTGCTCTTCAAGGTTCACCGTCCCGATTAACGGCAGTGTCAACCGGTTTGATGGAGCAAGCTGTTGATCTCCGTTTACCGAAAGTTCTCCCGAAGCCAAACCCGATTGCGCTGCCGTGGTAGGGGTGACCGCTGGCGGCACGGTGTTCACCGTGATCGCCACTACGGTAGAGGTCAGTGTGGGCAGCGGGGTTTCAAGGGTGGCAGCAGGGGTGGGTGTGGCAGGTTGCACGGCTTCAGCATGGACGATCCCCGCACCGGCATCGGCGCAGCCTTCATCAATACATTGCTGAATGAGATCCTCAATGTCCTGGTTGATATCCTCGGCGTACCCCACTGAGTAGTAAGGCCCGATGAACATGGTTGGAACGCCGCTCACCTCAAACCCACTGGCAGCCGCCATCTGCGAAAACAACTCGCGGTTTGCCGCGTTCTCATAAATTTCAAATTCCCGGTAGACCACCTGGGGATATTTATCAGCCATGCTTTCCAGGAATGGCTTCGCCCTGGCGCAATGCGGGCAACCCAACCCCCAGAACAGGTATACATACACCTTATGCCCTTCGGGTGTGGGGGTTGATCCTGCTGGCAGCCCGGCAGGGGGCATCCACCTTCCAGGAAGGAGCATCTGAAGAATAAGGATTGCGCTGGCGATCAGTTTTTGAATAGCCATTCCCGCCCCATCCCCTGTGGTTTAATGCAACAGTTCTGTATGGTCCTGCAAAGTGCCCGAGAGATACGCATGCAACACATCATCAATGCGCCGCATGTTGGTGACAACCGGGCGAA
>DAOUGC010000285.1:0-3881 GCA_034429695.1 Levilinea sp. | reverse complement strand
AACTGGCCAGGTATGGCGAGTGGGTTGATGGTGGCGGGTGTGGGTGTGAACTAGCTCGTCGTTGTCCTCAGGTTCGCATTGTGCCTCGACCGATTTTCGCCTTTTCGCCAACCGTTCTTGGGACAAACACTCCTTCTTCCCCTTGCGCGCCTAGAACATAAGTGCTATATTATTAACAAAAAGGGGATCTCCCATGATCGAACTTCCCGAAGCCGTCACCCTCTCCCGCCAGATCGCCGCGTCCCTCACCGGCCGCACTGTCACCAGCGTGATCGCCGCCCGCTCGCCGCACAAATTCGCCTGGTACACCTACGACCCGGCACTCTACCCTGCCCTGCTGACCGGCAAAACCGTCACCGGCACAAGCGCTTACGGCGGCGAGGTGGAGGTCAGCATTGGCGATCAATCCCTGGCGCTGTCGGTCAACATGCGCCTGTATGCCCCCGGCGATAAATTCCCTGACAAACACCAGTTGCTGGTGGCTTTCGACGACGGCTCCAACCTGGTGTGCACCGTGCAGATGTGGGGCGGCATGTTTTGCGTTCCGGCTGGCTCGGTGCCAGGGATGATCGACTCGCGCCTGGCGCGCGAAAAGCCGTCGCCCCTCTCCGGGGATTTCACCCGGGAGTATTTTGATACACTTTTTAATGAAGATACTCCCTCACTGACCGCTAAATCCTTCCTCGCCACCGAGCAGCGCATCCCAGGGCTGGGCAACGGCGTGCTGCAGGACATCCTTTGGACAGCGCGTATTCACCCGCGGCGCAAAATGGCAACCCTCTCTCCCTCCGAAGTGGACGCCGTGTTCTCCGCCGTGCGCAGCGTGCTGGCTGACATGACCCGCCTGGGCGGGCGCGACACCGAGAAGGACCTGCACGGCAACCCTGGCGGTTACACCACCATCCTCAGCAAGAAGACCGTGGGGCAACCCTGCCCGGCCTGCGCCAGCATGATCCTCAAGGAAGCTTTCATGGGCGGTTCCGTGTACATTTGCCCGACCTGCCAGCCGCTGTAACCCACCTTTCCTCATCCCCCACCCAATCATAGGGAAATTCCGGCTTGCCCCACACCGGAATTTATTTGATATTAAGAAGATAGACAGAGGGTGGATCACGATGAAAAAATTATTCAACATACTTAAACTAACCGTACAGGAATGGTCCGAAGACAAAGTTCCGCGCCTGGCAGCCGCGCTGGCTTACTACACCGCCTTTTCGCTCGCGCCGATCCTGGTGATCGCAATCAGTCTGGTGGGCCTGTTTGTCGATCCTGCGCTGGCGACAGGCGAATTGAATGACCAGGTCTCCTCATTAATTGGTCCGGATGCAGCCCGTCTGGTGGGCAACATGGTGGAATCCAGCCAGAACATCGGCGGCGGCGTGGTGGGTACGGTCATCGGTGTGGTCACGCTTTTTTTGGGTGCAACCGCCGTGTTCGGGCAACTGCATGATGCCCTTAACACCATGTGGGAGGTCAAACCCAACCCCAATGCCGGCATCAAACGGGTGATCTGGACGCGTTTCCTGGCTTTCGCCATGGTGGTGGGAGTCGGTTTTATGCTGCTGGTCTCATTGATCATCTCCACCCTGCTCTCCGCCCTCGGCAACTGGCTTTCCGGGTTGTTCCCCGGTTTTGCATGGATCATGCAGGCGGTCAACCTGCTGGTATCGGTGATCGTCATCACGATATTGTTTGCCCTGGTGTTTAAATATGTCCCCGATGCGCGCATCCGCTGGCGCGATGTACTGCCCGGTGCACTGTTGACCGCGCTGCTGTTTACGATTGGTAAATTTGCCATCGGCCTGTACCTGGGCAACAGCAGCGTTCTGGACCGCTTCGGAGCCGCCGGTTCGCTGGTGGTGATGCTGCTGTGGGTGTATTTCTCAGCCCAAATCAGTTTTTTCGGAGCCGAGTTCACCCAGGTGTACGCATCGCGTTTTGGTGAAGGCATTCACCCCACTGCCAACGCCGTGCGGGTCTCCGAGGAGGAACGCAACCGGCAGGGCATGACGCGTTCCGACGCGGATGCGGGTGCAACAGCAACCGCATCAACCAGCGCAGCGCCTGCCGTTCACCAGCCAGCACCCATCCCGGTGCACGCACCACCGGCAGGCATCCCGGTTACGGGCACATCCACTTACGCTGATTTGAAGGACTTTGCCGCCCGCCCGTTAACCATCAACCAGCGTGATGAACTGGCGACTGCATTGCGCGTGGCTGCCGGAGCCGTGGTGGTGCTGGTCACCGCGGTGGGCGGGTATTATCTGGGTGTCACCCAACGCAAGCCAAAGGTTGCCCCGCCGCGCGTGGCGCTCGACCGGCTGCTGGGCATACGAAAGGACTGAAGCATGGCTGTGGACATCAATGAAACCCGCGTCAACCGTAGCGAGGGCCGCCTGTGGATCTTCTGGACGCTGGCGACGGCGCTCGGAATGGCTGCCGGCCTGCTGCCGTTTTTATTATTCATTGAGTACCTGCCCCTGTGGCTGGGACGCATCATTGTGCCGGTCTTCGCCGGTTTCATGATCGGTCTGTTTCAGTGGCTGGCGCTCCGACCATACATCAACCACTCGTCCGACTGGATGCTCACCGGCGGTGCAGGTTGGTCACTGGGTTACGCGCTGGGGCTGCTGTTGCTGGATCTGTTGGCCGGCTCCCTGATCGGTGCGATTGCCGGTTACCTGCTCTTCGGCCTGATCCTGGCGGTTTTCCAGTACCCCGTGCTGCGGCGTGAGATCCCCTCAGCCATCCCATGGCTGGCAGCAAACGTGTTCGGCTGGGCGGCGGGTGCGCTTCTGTCTCAACTGGTGCTCAACCTGTTCGTCACCAGTGGAACGCCGGGGCAGTTCACGGTGGCAGCGGTAAACGCGCTCGTCACTGGGTTGACGGCTGGCGCTGTCACCGGCGCTGCGCTGGTGTTTACCGTACGCAAGCCAGACATTGCCGACATTCCGGGCAGGGAGGTGTAGCATGTACACACGCAGAGGTCGAAGAACAGGACGTTCCGGCGGGTGCGGCGGAAGGTTGTTGATCGCCGCTGTGGTGGCAATCGGCTCGCTGATCACCTATTTTGGCTCTTCGCAGAGCAACCCCATCACCGGCGAGACGCAGTACGTGGATATGACTGTGGAGCAGGAAATCTCACTCGGGCTGCAGGCCGCGCCAGAGATGGCGCAACAGTTTGGCGGGCTGGATGCGTCTGAGGCAGACCAGGCGCTGGTGGATCAGGTGGGGCGGCGTGTGGTGCAAAACTCACCGGCGGGCAACTCGCCCTACCAGTACGAGTTTCACCTGCTGGCAGATACCGAAACGATCAACGCCTTTGCATTGCCGGGCGGGCAGATCTTCATCACCCGCGCGCTGTACGACAAGCTGTCCACCGAGGGCGAGCTGGCCGGTGTGCTGGGTCATGAGGTGGGACATGTGGTGGGCAGACATTCCGCCGAGCACATTGCCAAGGCGCGCCTGACCGAAGGGCTGACCGGCGCAGCCGTGATCGCCTCATACGACCCTGACAACCCTTCCAGTATTGGCTATGCGCAGCTTGCCGCTGTCATCGGGCAGATGATCAACCTGCGCTACGGCCGTGAGGACGAGCTTGAATCCGACTTCCTCGGCGTGTGTTTCATCAACGACGCCGGTTACGACCCGTACGAGCTGATCGGCGTGATGCAGGTACTGGCTGAGGCATCCGAGGGCAACGCCCCGCCCGAGTTCTTCTCCACCCACCCCAACCCGGAGAACCGCATCCAGCGCATCGAGGCTGCCATCCAGAATGTCGATCAATGCCCGTAGCGGGTCATATCTGGCTGTTTGAGGGATAAAACATACTTAGAACCGATCCACGCCTCTTCTTCACAATTTCTAAACAATCGGGGGAT
>DAOUGC010000284.1:0-4598 GCA_034429695.1 Levilinea sp. | reverse complement strand
GAAGAATAACAAGGAATGAAATGACGAACATGCGGAAAGTTTTCATTCCATTATTCTATCCATCCGTGGGCGGGAAGAAAAGTGGCTGAAAGGCTTTGTTTTTACAACTTACCCCGCAAAAACATGCCTGTGCCTTAAAATGTCGAACGCCAGGGTGAGGGGGGCACCCGGGCGTTCGACATTGCTAATTTTAGATGGTTTTTAAAATTTGTGTTGTAATTTTCCCAGCTTGTTTGTTGCAGTTTAATTGCAAAAATGTTAACCCTTCTGACTGGACAGCAGGTTGACCCGGTTGAATCCTTTGGAGGCGCGCCAGGTGAGCACCCCGGCGATGCCCCACATCACCAGTCCAATCACCAAGCCAACCGGAACGCTCAGATACAACAGCCCGGTCAACTGCCCGATCAACAGCCCGACCACCAGAATCACCAGCGATGCACTGGTCTGATACGCGCCCATGAAGGTCTGGTTTTTGGCTGAGATGAGCACCGTGACCGATACACCCATCAACGCCAGTGCAGGCCCCACCCAGAAGATCAGCGGATACCAGCTTGGCAGCGGGAACCAGATGCGCTGGAAGATGCTCCAACCGGCGGTATTGAGGACAACAATGTAAGCCAGGAAGCTGCCCCATGAGATCACGACTGCCGGAACCAACCCGGCCAGCACCTTGCCCAAAAACAGTTCAACATCACTGGTGGGTGTATATAGCAGGGCTTCAATGGTCTTGCGCTCCCGCTCCCCCGCGAAGGATTCAGCAGCGATCACGGTGGAGAACATCAATGGGAAGATCAGGAACATGGGGGCGAAGATATAGCCCAGCATCAAGACCAGCGTGGATTGGGTCAAGGAAAGCCCTTCCAGGGTCTGCTGGAAGGCAGGCGGCATATTGGCGAGGAATTGTTCCAGATCAGGGTCAGCCATGACAACGTCAGCCTGCGCCCCAAGCATGGAAGGCAGCATGATCATGGCGAGCGGAAAGAGCACCACGAAGATCAACGGTACGATCAGCATGGGCAGCCATACAGATTTGTTTTGGGTGGCCTCGCGCAGATCCTTGCGCGCCACGGCAATCACGGCTCGCCAGTTCATTTTGCACCTCCATTGACGCCGTTATGGGCGGAATTGTTGATGGCGGCATCCTGCGCCTGCAGATGAAAGTAAATCTCCTCCAGCGTGGCGCGTTGCGGCAGCACCGCCATCAGGCGCATGCCTGCCGATGATAACGCCTGAATGACATCGGGCGTACTGGCTGCATCCGTCAGGCGCAGTCGAATACTGGAACATGCACCGGCAGGCCGGGCAGGCACAGCCTGTTCCACACCAGGCAGGTTTTCACATGCAACCAGCAATTGGGCTGCATCCAGCTCGTTTTGCAGCTCGATCTGCAGCCACCAGCCGGGGAAGATGCGGCTGCGCAGCTCATCCAGCGTACCGATTGCCAGCAAACGCCCGTGGTTGAGGATTGCCAGCCTGTCGCACAGGCGTTCAGCCTCAAACAGGTTGTGAGTGCAAAGCAGCACGGTTTGACCCTGGCGGCGGCCCATGCCGTCGATTAACTCGTGCACCTGCTGGGCTGCCTCGGGGTCCAGCCCAGCGGTGGGTTCGTCAAGGAAGAGCAGTTGCGGGCGGGTAAGCACGGCGCGTGCCAGCGCCAGACGCTGTTTCATGCCCTTGGAAAAGGTGTCCACGCGGCTGTTGGCGCGCCCGGTGAGATCAAAGAAAGCCAGCATTTCATCCGTCCGGGCGTTCACCTCAGCGGTGGTCATGCTGGACAGCGAGCCAAAGAAATGCAGGTTCTCGCGCGCGGTCAGGCGTTCGTACAGGGCAGGTGTTTCGGTAAGCACACCGGTTTGCATACGCACCTGCTTGCCGTGCGTCACCGGATCCATGCCCAGCACGCGGATCGAGCCGGATGTAGGCGAGAACAGGCCATTCAACAGGCGAATGGTGGTGGTTTTACCGGCTCCGTTTGGACCCAGCAACCCCAGCACCTCGCCGTGGCGGGCGGAAAAGGTCACGTTGTCCACCGCTTTGTGCGGTCCGTAATGATGGGTCAGGTTTTCAACTTGAATGGTGTCGGTCATGGGGTTCCATTTCTCATATGTTTCACGTGAAACAGGAACAGAATGTCATGGATTGCTTGATTTTACAGCATCAGGACGGTCACAGCCGTCCTGATGTATGTTTCACGTGAAACAAATGGCTGTACGATGCGTTTTACTCGTTTTTATCCACAAAATTCTGACCCATGCTCACCAGGCCGGTCATGGCGCCCAGGTTCATGGTGTCCACGGCGCTGCTTGGCACAATCACCAGTGCGCCTTTTTCCTTCAAGCCTTCAAACAACATGTTCATGGCGCGCAAATGCAGCGCGGTGGGATTGTTGGCATAGGCTTCGGCGGCGGTGGCAAAGCTGGCGGCAATCTGCATTTCCGATTCGCCCAGGATCACGCGCGCCTGGCGTTCCCTTTCCGCCTGCGCCTGGCGGCTCATGGCGTCTTCCAGTCCCTGAGGGATGATTACATCGCGGATCTCGACGCTCTGCACCGATATGCCCCACGGGGTGGTGCGCTCATCAATGATGCGCTGCAGGTCTGCGTCCATGCGGGCGCGGCCCACCAAAATGTCAGCCAGGTTCATCTGACCGATCACCTCACGCAGCGCGGTCTGCGCCGCCCATGAGATGGCTGCGTGGTAGTTCTCCACTTCCAGCGCGGCTTTCTCGGCATCCCACACCACCCAGAACAACACGGCGTCCACATCCACAGGCACGGTGTCCTTGGTCAGCGTTTTTTCGGCGCTGAACGGGGTCACCATCACGCGGTGATCGATCCATGTGGCGGCGCTGTCAATGATCGGCGTCAGCAGGAACCATCCCGGTCCCCGCAAACCCAGGAAGCGTCCCAGGCGCAACACCACGGCTTTTTCCCACTGGCGCGCCACTTTAAGCGCGAACAGGAAATAGGTTCCCAGGCCGATCATGAGCAGGACATATGCACCGATCCAACCATCGGCGACGCGGCTGTCCATCAGGAGTGCGCCGAGTACACCCAGCACCATGAAGAGGGTGAACAATGCCCCGGCTGGCGCGCTGATGTGCTGGTCGTCCTTTTTTGCCGCCCTGGTGATGATCTCGCCGCTCTCCAAACTTGTCTTCCTTGCCATGGTCATCCCTGCCTTTCGTTGGAACGGGGCTCTTCCGCGTTCCCTTCATTGGTTGGTTCTGCTCCGGCCAGGTTGATGGCTTCCAATGCCGTCAGTGCCTGCTGCCGGTCAAAGCCCAGGCGCGCTGCGCCTTCAAGATACTGGCGCGCCAGCTCACGCAGATGATGTTCGCGCAGCTCACGCATGTGTTCCTCCGTTGGCTGCTCCCAGATGTACGTACCGCGCCCGCGCTGGGTCGAGATCAAGCGGGCTTCGTCCAGCACGTTATAAGCGCGCGAGACGGTATTGAAATTGATGCGCAGTTCGGTGGCCAGTTGACGCACGGTGGGCAACTGGTCGCCCAGTTTCAGCTCGCCCTGCGAGATCAACTGCTCGATCTGCTGCGCAATTTGCAGATAGATCGGCTCATTCGAGCGAAAGTCAATGTGGATTTTTCCTCCGAGTGTGTTCAAATCAATCCGACTCCTTGTACCTTTGATTGATTGAATTATTGTATCTTTGAATAATTGTAATAAAAATCCCCCGGTTGTCAAGGGGGATATGATCTGGTTTTTGTAATCCTTAGGGCTATTTAACCATTAGAATTCTTAGGTGAGATTATGGGAGATTTCGATAGAACTGTTAACTTTTTAGAGCCCCTCGTCATTGCCACATAAAGATTATTAGTGCTCATTGCATCTGCATTAAGAATAATCGCATGATCAAACTCCAGTCCTTTTATTAGCCAAGTCCTTGATACCACATGATCATAAATTTTTCGTCCTGATTCTGATGTTGCTAATCTAATGCTTACAGCGGCGTTGTAGAGATATTCGAAGTTTCCACTTTCGAAGGCAATTACAGAACGAATCATTTCATGCCACAATTCTTTTCGAAAGATATTACCGCTTTTTATCTTCGCGAATATATGCAGAGCGTTTAGGATCAAACGAATGTCATTATTGTCTGCTATTTGCATCAATGCATCTACTAGTTCAATATTCTTTGTGCTTACACTAGTAGTTGGCAGTATACCTTTTTTGAATTTATCATATGCAATACCAAGATCATTTTTTACGTTTGTTCTACATTTTATTGCAAACTCTATTAGAGCATTGATGCGTGAAAAGCCGGTGTTGTTTCCAATCTCTTTGGAAGATGTAAACAGATCATCACATTGTAGTTCTTCCATGCAATCAAATCTTCCACTTAAAGACCTTGCCATGTGATGACACTCTTGTTTATGAATGCAAATTGCCACTACACTTTTTATTCCATTCGGATTAGTCATTGAGCTAAAACAAGTTTTCCGGATAGCTTCATTCGACCAATTTATCCAAGTTATTGATTTATTGCACAAGTTAAATATTTGACCTGTTTCCAAACACTCTCTGAGCCTTCCCAAAGTTTGACCCAAAACCGGATTTTGTGAATTATTCCAGCGCCATGGT
>DAOUGC010000283.1:0-5638 GCA_034429695.1 Levilinea sp. | reverse complement strand
GGAACTGCCATGAAATACCCCATGATGGAGATGATGGTATATACCGCCAGACTGATATAGATGGCGGGGCGAGCACCGATTTTCTTGGACAGCCAGCCAAATCCAATGGCAAATGGAGCTGCCAGGAATTGCACCATTAACAGGGTCCCGATCAGGGTGGTGTTGTCAATGCCGATTTCCGCGCCGTAAATGGTGGCCATGGTAATGATCGTGCCGATTCCATTCGCATAGATAAGGAACGCAATCAGGAACAGGAACAGGTCGCGGTAATTGCGGATATCACGGAAGGTCTGCGCCAGGCGAGAGAAACTGGCCTGGATGGGGGTAAAGTTTTCCTCTCCGGCTTTCAGGCGGCGCGCCGGTTCTTTGACATGTTTGAGCAGCGGCAGGGTGAAGACAAACCACCAGATGGCAACGCTGAGGAAGGACAGGCGGGTCATCAATCCGGTGAGAGCTTCAGGTGCGAGCATGATCATCGCCAGGTTGACCGCCAGCAACAACCCGCCGCCAATATAGCCCATGGCATAACCGCGTGACGAAACCTGGTCAATTTCATTCGGTCCGGCAATATGCGGTAACAACGAGTCGTAAAAAACCAATGACCCGGCAAAACCGATGTTGCCAAAAATGAAGAATAACGAAGCCAGCAGGTAATCGCCGGTACCGACGAAATAAAGCAGGGCTGTACCGGTAACGCCCAAAGCCATGAAGATGGTGAGGAAACGCTTTTTGGACCCCGAGAAATCCGCCACAGCGCCCAGAATGGGGCTGAGGATGGCGGCAATCAACATGGCGGCGGATGTGGTATAGCCCCAGTAGGCTGTCGCCATGTTCCTGGGCAGTTCCGCGGCTGCCACGGATGAATAATACACCGGTAATACAGCCGCCATGATGGTGGTGGCAAACGCCGAATTTGCCCAGTCGTACATGGTCCAGGCGCGAATGGCGCGTTTATGCGCTACTTGTTCCATGATGTAGGAATCCTCTCTTTTGTTCATTGGATGGGAACTGCTGTATTCATTATAGGGAGGGCGGTGGTTGTGTCAACCACAGACGAAGCCGGATATGTTAAGAGAAAATGATCAATTGGACAAGGTTTGACCTTGTCTGTTATAATACTTGTTCTATCTTGTTCTATTGGCCTGGTTGCTCTCTGGCCGGCATAACCTCCCCGCGGGGGACGAAGGTGATTTATGACGCAGAATAATATTCGAGTGGTGGGCGCGCGTGAGCATAACCTGAAAAACATATCGGTGGAGATACCGCGCGATCAACTGGTGGTGATCACGGGTCTGTCTGGTTCAGGTAAATCCTCACTGGCGTTTGACACCATCTTTGCCGAGGGACAACGCCGCTATGTTGAATCGTTGTCAGCATATGCCCGCCAATTTTTGGGGCAAATGGATAAACCGGATGTGGACTATATTGATGGCCTCTCACCGGCAGTCTCCATTGACCAAAAAGCCACCTCTCACAACCCCCGTTCAACCGTTGGAACAGTAACCGAAATTTATGATTATCTGCGTCTGCTGTATGCCCGCATCGGCATCCCCCATTGTCCGGTTTGCGGGCGTGAAGTGGTCAAACAGTCGGCGCAGGAAATTGTGGATGCAGTAGAAGCACTGCCGGAAAACAGCCGCCTGTTGATCCTCGCGCCGGTCGTGCGGGCGCGCAAGGGAACGTATCAGGCAGTGTTTGATGAGGTGCGCAAGGCGGGTTTTGTGCGCGTGCGGGTGGATGGGGTGGTCTACAACCTGGACGATGAGATCAAACTGGATCGGTATAAGATCCACACCATTGAGGCGGTGGTTGACCGGCTGGTGCTGGCCCATCACGACAATCATGAAGAAGAACAGGCTGCCCGCACCCGTTTGACCGATTCAATCGAGACGGCGCTCAAGGTGGGCGAGGGTTATCTGACCGTACAGAATTTGTCGACAGAGCCCCCGCTGGATCTGTTCTTCTCGGAGCATCTGGCCTGCCCTGAGCACGGGGTCAGCCTGCCCGAGATTGAACCCCGCACCTTTTCATTTAATACACCACATGGCGCCTGTCCTGACTGTCAGGGGCTGGGAAGCAAGCTCGAAATTGACCCTGACCTGCTCATCCCTGATACTGAACGATCCATCAACGAAGGCGCCATTTTGGGGTTGGAATGGAATAATCGTAATGGTGACCGCGAAGGCACCATGTATTGGTCCATGCTGGAAGCGGTTGCCAGAGAGTATCAGATTGATCTGGATGCACCCGTGCGGGATATCCCCGAAGAAAAGTTGAAGATTGTCCTTTTTGGGTCGGGCGGGCAGGAAGTGCTGGTGACATTTAACGGTAAAAACTCCCGCCAGGCATCCTTCCGCACACCGTGGGAGGGCGTAATTCCCAATCTGGAGCGGCGTTACAAGGAAACCGGTTCCGATTACATCCGCAACAAGATCTCTGAGTATATGAGTGACAGGCCCTGCCCCACATGCAAGGGAACCCGCCTGCGTCCTGAAGTGCTGGCAGTGACCATCCTGGATAGCAACATTATCGAGGTGACCAACTGGCCTGTGAATCGCACGCTGGAATGGGCAAAACATTTAATGGATCCGGGGCTGATGAGTGAGCGCAACCGCACCATTGCCAGCCGCATCATCAAGGAAATTGTTTCCCGGCTGGGTTTTCTGGTGGATGTCGGGTTGGATTATCTCACCCTGCGGCGGTCATCAGCCTCCCTGTCTGGTGGAGAGGCGCAGCGCATCCGTCTGGCAACACAAATTGGCTCCCGCCTGATGGGGGTCCTGTATGTGCTTGACGAGCCTTCCATTGGTTTGCATCCGCGAGACAATGACCGCTTGCTGGAGACCCTCAAACATCTGCGCGATATTGGTAATACCGTGCTGGTGGTGGAACACGATGAGGAAACCATCCGCATGGCTGACTGGATTATTGACCTTGGTCCAGGCGCGGGTGTGCACGGCGGTGAGGTGATCGCTGAGGGAACCGTGCAGCAGATTCTTGAAAATCCCAGATCGCTCACCGGGGCGTATCTTTCCCGCCGCATGCATGTGACCATTCCGTCAGAACGGCGCAAGGGCAGCGGTAACATGTTGCGCATCATTGGCGCGCGCGGAAACAACCTGAAGGACATTACGGCTGAGATCCCACTGGGCAAACTGGTGTGCATCACGGGTGTGTCAGGGTCTGGAAAATCCACATTGATGGTGGACATCCTGTACCAGGCGCTGGCGCGTGAGCTTAACCGTGCACATACCCAGCCGGCTGAATATGATCGCATTGAAGGGTTGGAATTTTTGGATAAGATCATCAACATTGATCAATCCCCCATTGGGCGCACCCCGCGGTCCAACCCGGGCACTTATACCGGCATGTGGGATGAGGTGCGAAAATTGTTCGCCGAGTTGCAGGAAAGCAAGATGCGCGGCTACAAGCCCGGACGCTTTTCATTTAATATACATGGTGGGCGATGTGAAGCCTGTCAGGGGCAGGGGCAGTTGCGGATCGAGATGCAGTTTCTACCCGACATTTACGTACCTTGCGACGTGTGCCACGGAGCGCGTTTCAACCGTGAAACATTGCAGGTGCACTTCAAGGGCGCATCCATTGCCGATGTGCTGGATACCACTGTTGAAGCTGGCATGGAACTGTTTTCAGCCTTCCCTGCCATCGTCAGCAAGCTGAAGACCATGAATGAAGTCGGTCTGGGGTATATCAAAATCGGCCAACCGGCCACCACGCTATCAGGCGGCGAAGCGCAGCGGGTGAAGCTTGCAAAAGAGCTCTCACGCCGCGCCACAGGCCGCACCCTGTATGTTCTGGATGAACCCTCGGTGGGGTTGCATGCCGCTGACGTACACCGTCTGATCGATGTACTGCAACGGTTGGTGGATACCGGCAACACCGTGTTGATCATTGAGCATAACCTCGACATCATCAAGGTCGCCGATCATCTGATTGACCTGGGACCAGACGGCGGCGACCGGGGTGGAAGAATCCTGGCTGCCGGAACACCCGAGGAGGTGATGCGGGTTGAGGATTCCTACACCGGACAGTTTCTCAGCAGGTATCTCGAAGCTGAGCGCGCCTCTCAACAGTGAGTGCGTAACCAGGGTCCATGCGGCTGTCCGGTGAAACCGCCGGACAGCTTTTTTTACACAACCAGGAAATTCGGATCTTTCCCTTGACAAATCGAACCTCGACCACTCCATGATTATCGAGTAGAATTATTTTTGTCACCCGTAATCGTCAGTTTTGTAATGAGAGCAGGCAAACCAAATTGCTCTCCACTCTACCAGAAAAAGACAGGAACCCCTATGGCTGGAAAAGATTCTCCTCAAAGTGTGATCGATTCCTTCCGCAAGAGACAGCAGATGATGCCGTTCTTCGTTGGCGCTCTGGCTGTTCTGCTGGTGGCGGTTGGATTGATCATCCTGGTGGTATGGTTCACCGGACCCAACCGTCCGGCGATCGCGCTGTTTGCGACGGACACCCCGACCCCCACCAACACCGCGACGGCCACTCCCGTCACACCAACCCTGACACCCACTGAAACTGCGACAATTACCCTTACCCCCACCATCACAGAAACCGTCACACCTTCCGGTCCGTTTGAATACACCGTGAAGGAAAATGATAACTGCTGGGATATTGCCGTCACAAACAACGTTGATCTGATGGTGCTGCTCGCCATTAATAATTTTGGCAATAGCTGCCCCATCACGGTAGGTCAGAAGATCCTGATCCCGGCTCCCAATCAGCAGTTGCCCACCGCAACCACCGTTCCCACTGATCTGCCGCGCGGTACAAAAGTGGAGCACCAGGTGCTGTCTGGAGAAACGCTGGATATTCTTGCCAATCGGTTTGGTTCGACCGTTGATGAAATCCTTAAGGCAACCAATGAGTACAATCGCAAGAATAATCTGGATGAGTTGACCGACGCCAACGCCATTCAGGCGGGGCAGGTGGTGGTCATTCCGGTGTGGATTGTGACCCCCACGGTCACCCTGGCTCCCAGCAGCACCCCGCTGGTCAGCTCCACGCCCGCGCCCCCAACAGCAACAGCTACACCGTAAGTTCATTTTTTCATGCTGGAAAAAAAAGGCTCTCCATATCGGAGAGCCTTTTTACGTTTGAAATTACCCTTCTGCGGTGGGAGCCGGTGGTTCAAAGGTGGGACTGGGGGTGGTGGTTGGGCCGGTCACAACTTTTACAGTTACATACAGGGTGTAAAATGGAGCGCCCTCGGCATTGGTCAATGCCCAGTGTGAGGTCATTGTGCCGGCATAACCAGGGGATACCATGTCAACGTAAAGGGTGACGGTATCACCAGGGGGCACATCCTGCTTCAGGTAAAAAACCGGGCCTTCACCCAGCGCAGCCCCGTGCGAATATTTTACACTGTAGCGATCCTTGGTCCACGTGGTGGGACCATCATTACGCACTGTCCAGGCCACATCAAATTTCTCGCGAATACCCACTTCAAAACCATCAGCGGGTTCCTGTAAAACCAGGCTGGCTTTATCTTCCGCAGTATACGCCGGCATGGTCAGGGTGGGAGCCAGGGGGCCCAGTGGGGCGCTTGCCTCGACAACGGGTGTTTCGCTGGGGATGGGGGTGGGAGTGACTGTCGGAGCCGGGG
>DAOUGC010000282.1:0-3268 GCA_034429695.1 Levilinea sp. | reverse complement strand
GATACCTACTACCAGTTACCCTTCCCCCAACGCAGCACACAGCACCTGCGCGGCTGAGGATTCCAGCGTCACCGTCTCGCAGCCGGCTGGCAGGAAGGCAGTGGCGAACCGCTCCAGCGTCATGCTTTGCCCGCCCCAGGTGAGCACCATCTGGCCTTCGATCACCGTCAATGCCTGGAAGCTCTCCGGCCCCACAGGGTGGGGTTGGCTGCCGCTCACCTGAATGCGATCCAGCGTGAAATAGGGGGATTTGGTCAGGTGGGTGCTGGCATGGGCATCAGCATGGGTGAGGGGCGGCACGGCGGCCGCGTCGATCACCGCCAAAGACTCCTCGATGTGCAGTTTGCGTGTTTCGGTCTGCGGGCGGCCCCAGTCATAAATTCGGTAGGTCCAGTCTGAGTTTTCCTGCACCTCGTAAACCAACATGCCAGGTCCCAGTGCGTGCACGGTTCCGGCGTTCATCAGCACCGTGTCTCCCGGGCGAACCGGGACATAACGGGCGTTGTCAATGATCGAGCCGTCGCGGACGGCTGCGTCCAGTTCGGCGGGGGTCAAAGGGCGCTCCAGCCCGGCAATGATCTTCGCTTCCGGTTCGGTTTCAATGAAATACCATGCCTCGGTCTTGCCGAACTCGGTTTGGCCGTGCCGCTGGCGTGCCTGGGCGTCGTTTGGATGCACCTGCAGCGACAGCCACTGGGCACAGTCGAGCAGCTTGATCAGCAGTGGAAAGCGTCCGGCTGTATTGGGCATGGCAGCAAACCGCGTACCCAGCAGTTCAGCCCCCAGTTCAGCGGCAGCCTGCCCCAGCGTTTTACCCGCCAGCGGCCCGTTGAGGATCGCGTTGTGCTCGTAGACCACCCACGCCTCAGCAGTGGGGGCGTGCCCCGGCCGCAGCCGGTCGCCGCCCCATACGTAGTCGCGGTGGGTGGGTTGTAGTTGAAATGCGCTGCATACGGTCATGGCCTTTCCCTCCTGTGGGACACATTGTACCTGAAAAAATAGCCGGGGTGGGCCAGGAGACCCGCAGGCAAGCGACAACCGTCTTATTTCCCCCTTGACTCGCGCCCCCATTCGATCTAATATAAGAACAACACTATATGGGAATAACATAATATGAGCCTTGAATACGCCATCCTCGGTTTTCTCAATTACCTGCCGTTGAGCGGGTACGACCTGAAAAAGCGTTTCGATCAGTCGGTGCAGTTCTTCTGGCCCGCCGATCAGAGCCAGATCTATCAGACCCTGGCGCGCATGACCTCGCGCGGCTGGACGGAGGTGGAGCTGCAGCCGCAGATCTCAAAACCCAGCCGCAAGGTATACCACATCACCACAGCCGGGCGGGCGGCACTGGCAGACTGGCTGCGCGGTCCGCTGCCTGAGGACGAAAATCGCTCGGCGGTGCTGATCCAGGTGTTCTTTTCCGGGGCGTTGAGCGATGCTGACCTGCTGGAAAAGTTTGACGCTTACGCCGCGCGTATGCGCCGCAAGCTGGAGTATTTGCAGTCATTCCCGGCAATCATCAATGGGTATGAGCATGAGTTAACCGCGCCGCGCGAGGCGTTCTGCTGGAGCCTGACGCTTGAGATGGGTGTGCGTTCCACCCGGGCGCATCTGGAATGGGCTGAGAGCGCCCGCGCCCGGATTGCTGAGCGCATGGCACAGGCAGGGGAGGTTCCATCAATTCAAAATGGAGGGTTGGATCATGATTGAGCGAATTCTGGTGATCGGCGGCACGGGTCGGCTGGGTGAGCCGGTGGCCCGCCGCTTGCAGGCGGAGGGTTTTAAAGTGCGCGTACTGACCCGTTCAGCGGCGCGCGCCAGGGAGATGTTTGCTGACCCCTTTGAACTGGCGCAGGGCGATATTGACGACCCCGCTGCGCTGGCTGAAGCACTGCGGGGGTGCCAGGGAGTGCACATCAGTATTGATGGGCGCTTTGAGCCGGACCTGGAACGGCGCTCGGCGGTCAATACCATCGCGGCGGCGCAGACCGGGACGCTGGAGCGCATCACTTACCTGTCCGGCGCATCGGTATGCCAGGAGAACACTTGGTACGCCGGCAGCCGCGCCAAACTGCAGGCAGAGGACGCCATCCGCGCGTCTGGCATTCCATACACCATCTTCCGCTGCCATTACTTCATGGAGGTGCTGCCCAACTTCCACCGCTCCGGAATGATGCTGCGCATCGGGCGGCACCCGCAACCTTATTACTGGCTGGCCGCCGCTGATTTTGCGCGAATGGTGGCCTGCGCCTGCCACATGCCTGAGGCGGCGAACAAAACGCTGGTGGTGCTGGGTCCGCAGGCGCTGACCATGCGCCAGGCGCTGGCGATCTACAAGCGGGCGGTTGACCCCGCTGCACGCGATGTCTACATGCCGATCTGGGTGGCGCGCATTTTTGCCGGTCTGACAGGCAGGAAAACATTGCAGGCGGCGCTGCCGTTTTTTGCGTATTGCGAGAAGGCAAAGATCCTGGTCAGCGCCCCGCCGGATGAAGCCAACCGGCTGCTGGGCGCGCCGGCCATCACGCTGGAGCAGTGGGCCGATGGGATTAATAATATGAAGAAGTGAGCTTCGCACCCGGTGAGGCGGGGAAGGTCTGGATCAATGATTTGGTATAATTTTTATACAAACAGCCAACGATTAGTAACCCAATCGTACCAGTTACCAGCACCCTGATGTTCGTAACCCTCGCTTAATGTTACCGGGAGAACTCGTTGATCGTCCAACTTTTCAGACGTTTAATCCATCCACTTGAAACCGGGCTAAGGGAGAAAATCAACGAGGAAATTGTTCATTCCTCCAGTCCCAGCTTTGATTTTTTCTTATTGGTCTTCCTGTCTGGAAGCATTGCCACGTTTGGCCTGTTGACTGATTCGGCGGCGGTGATCATCGGCGCCATGCTGGTTGCCCCCCTGATGTCCCCGATCATTGGCATTGGCCTGGCGACGGTTACCGGAGATTCACATCTCCTGCGCAGTGCGCTCAAGGCGTTGTTTCAGGGCGCCGTGCTGGCGGTTTCACTTGCCGCTTTGATCACCGTGATCAACACCCACCTGCCGATCCTTTCGTTCCAACAATTACCCAACGAGGTGCTCACCCGCACCCGGCCCACACCCATCGAACTGGTGATTGCCCTGGCAGGGGGGTTGGCAGCCGCGTATGCCCTTACCCAACCCAGGTTGGCGGCGGCACTGCCCGGGGTGGCCATCGCCACTGCGCTCATGCCCCCGTTATGCACGGTGGGGGTGGGGGTTGCATTCGCCCGGT
>DAOUGC010000281.1:0-9467 GCA_034429695.1 Levilinea sp. | reverse complement strand
TGAGGGCTTATGTTATAATCCCAGTGCCGAAGGTGGGAATCGAACCCACATTCCTTTCGGAACACGATTTTGAGTCGTGCGCGTCTGCCTGTTCCGCCACTTCGGCTCGGGTAGTACGAGTATATCCAATCTTTCTAGAAAGTCAAGGTTTCTTCACATGCGGCTTGGAATCATTGGTCTTCCCCAGTCTGGCAAAACCACCCTGTTCAATGCACTCACCCGCGGAACCCAGCCCACCGGTGCGGTCAGCGGCAAAATCGAAGTCCATACCGCCGTGGTGGACGTCCCCGACCCGCGCGTAGACCGCCTGTCCGGCATGTTCAACCCCCGCAAGACCATCTACGCCAAGGTCACCTATGCCGATATCGCCGGGCTGGATGGTTCGGCTGGCAAGACCGGCATTTCCGGCACACTGCTCAACCAGTTGACCCAGATGGACGGTTACATTCAGGTGGTGCGCTGCTTTGAGGACGAAAACGTCCCCCATCCCTCCGGTTCGGTTGACCCCGCCCGCGACCTGGCGACCATGGAAAGCGAGTTCATTCTCAATGACCTGATCGCCGTTGAACGCAAGCTGGAACGTCTGGCTGATGAACGCAAGAAGGGCGGCGGGCGCGCCAAGGACGTGATCGACCGCGAGATTGAGTTGTTTCAGCGCTTTCACCAACAGCTATCCGACGAGAAACCCCTGCGGGATCTGGAACTGAGCATTGAGGAAGACCGCGGGCTGGCAGGCTTTGGCTTCCTGAGCCGCAAACCCATGCTGGTGGTATTCAATCTGTCCGAAGGTCAGAACGCCCCGCAGATCGCTTATGAACACAAGAATTCAAAGGTGGTGGCGCTGCAGGGCAAGCTGGAAATGGACATCGCCCAGCTCCCGCCGGACGAAGCCGCCATGTTCCTGCAGGAATACGGTATTGAAGAGCCCAGCCTGTACCGCATGATCCGCCTGTCTTACGACCTGCTTGGCTTGATGTCGTTCTTTACGGTGGGACCCGATGAAGTGCGCGCATGGACAGTGCGCCGCGGTGCTGCCGCCCCTGAAGCCGCCGGCGAAATCCATACCGACCTGCAAAAGGGTTTCATCCGCGCCGAGGTGGTGTCTTATGACGATCTGGTCAGCATGGGCGGCATGAACGAAGTCAAGAGCAAGGGCCGCCTGCGCCTGGAAGGCAAGGAATACATCGTCAAGGACGGCGATATTTTGAATATTCGGTTTAATTTGTAAACAGAGGTCAGTAGTCAGCCGTCAGTGGGCAGAGAAAAGTTGCCGGTTGTCGATTGTGGAGTATTCCACATCCGGCAACCGGCTTTTCTGATCTCTGATCACTGATTACCGATCTCTTTCGCCCTCCCCGGCCATTTTCCGCATCCACGATTCCATCTCAACCGCTTCCACGCGCGAGGTCATATCCAGACTGAGCGGTGTAACACTCACCTTGCGTTGATTCAACAGGCAGTGCAGGTCCGTCTTGGGGATGAGATGTTCAATGTCCACCTGCAAACGCGCGCGGATCGAACCGGTCTCTTCCAGGCTGCCGGTGCGGTGGGCGTAAGGTACATAATACCGGTCACGCGCCAGACGGGTGATGTCCCAATCCGTTTGGGGGGTGGCGTCATAAGGCACGTCCACCTTGAGTGCATCCACATCGGCCGGCATTTTTTTCTCCAACAGCAGGCGGGCAAAATATGCTGTAAAATACGCCGCTGCCGAAAAATCCACATCGGCTGAATGGGAATAGAAATAACTGGAATCACGCATCTGCAACGACATGGCAAGCGCCGGGAAACCCAGCGAAGCCCCCTCCAGCGCCGCACCCACTGTGCCGGAGATGGTGATGCTGGTTCCCACATTTTCGCCGTAATTAATTCCAGATACCACCAGGTCCGGCGGTTGCGGCATGATCTCAAGCACGGTGTGCAACACCACCTGGGCGGGTGTGCCACCCACAGCATAAACGGGCCATTCCTGATCACCGATTCGTAATCGACGCAAGGCAATGCGCCCATCTGACGATATGGGTAAACTGCGCCCTGTGGAGGAAGCCTGATCGCGCGGAGCGGCCACGGTAACGTACCCAAGGGTTGACAACGCCTGCGCCGCGGCCCACAGCCCCGGCGAATCAATGCCGTCGTCATTGGTCAACAATATTTGTTTTCTGATCCTGTCTGTCATATCCCACTTCGATCTTGATTATGATTGTTTTTCCGGCAGGGTGATCCAAAAGGTGGTCCCCTCGCCCGGCCGGGATTCGGCGGTTATATGTCCCCTGTGACGCTCAACGATCTTGCGCACCACTGCCAGGCCAATGCCGCTGCCTGGATATTCCGATTGCCCATGCAGACGCTGGAAGGGTTGCAATATCCGCTCAAAATCCTGCATGTTAAAGCCAATACCGGTATCACGTACATACATTACCACATTGTTGTTGGTCCCAGCGCCATCTGCACCATCCATGCCAATCGCGATCACCGGAGGGACATCCTTTTGCGTGAACTTCAAGGCATTGCTTAATAAGTTCTGAAACATCTGATGCATCTGCAACCTGTCAGCCTGCACCACCGGCAACGGATTGACCTCAACCTGTGCGCCGCTCTGATGAATGGGCACTTCCAGATCACCCAGTACATCATTAACCACCTGGTTGAGATCCACGGTGGTAAATGGAGCCCGGCGCGTATTGAGGCGTGAATACTCCAACAGGTCATTGATCAAACGTTGCATGCGTTCACTGGAGTTGACCATGCGCTGCAGATAATCCTTCACATCCTCATCAGGGTTTTCTGACAACTTTTCGTTCAGTCGTGCCCCAAACAACCGGATCTTCCGCAATGGTTCCTGCAGGTCATGCGAAGCCACGAAGGCAAACTGCTCCAGTTCGTGATTCGATGCTTCGAGACGGGCGGCATAATCGCGCAGGCTTTCCTGGGCAATCGCCAGTTCTCTGGCACGCTGCGATGCCTGCTGCTCAAGTTGCCGCTGGCGGGTGACGTCCATGGAAATGGCAACCGCCCCAATAACCGCTCCGTTCTCATCCCGAATGGGCACCCCGGAATTAATAATGGTTGCCATTTTTCCGTCAAAACGCTGGATATCCACAAATTGATTGTAAACCGCCCGGTTTTGTTGCACTGCCACCGCCAGCGCCCACTCATCTGCCTGAATGGGAGCGCCTGTGTCGCTCCAGAAACCATTATAAGCGGCGTACTCCTCGACAGTATCCGCCATTGGGGTATCACCGCCCCAGATGGTATCAGCCATCTGGTTCTTGCGCAGAATGGTCCCATTTCGATCAGCGATCCACATCGCCACGGGTATGCTGGACAGGATCGTCTCAAGTTGCTGGTTCAAACGTAGCAGTTCCAGTTGGCGTTGCTGTGCATCCCGAAAAACCACGTCAAGCGGCTGACGCAAGCCGGTTTCGATGATGGCGGAGTAGATAAAGTAGAAAGAGATGATTTTTATGTAGTGCCCCAGCATGTTGGATAGATCAAAAACGCCAACATACAACATGAAAGCCACTTCAGTAAGTATGCCAAACAGGATCGAAAGACTTAAAAGATTGCGCAAACCGCTGGAAAATTCTGCCCGCCTCAACCACATGTGGCCCAACGCAGCCACAAAAATGGCAATAAACACCCATTCACTGGCAATCTTGAATGGGGTCAACCCGCTGCCTTCAATATACGCCGCTGGAAAAACCCCTCCAAATATACTGACGAGTACCAAACCGGTGAAGCTCAAGTAAAACAGCAACAATGGCGTTGCCCGAATGGGCCGCCTGACATACAACGGCGCCAGCAGTAATGAAACGCTTTGAATAAAGCGCGACAACAACCACAACTGGGTTGGCAGGTTGGCATCATACCTAGGGAAGATGGGCATGCCTTTGTACGCCAGGGTGTGCAACAGGTCCACGCCGCCCACCAGGAGGAACGAAACCCCCAGAAAGGTTAGATAGCCACTTTCGCGGTAATCACGGGTGGTCCAGGTGAGGACAAACATACCCCCGGCGATCAGGATGGAAAACAGTTCAGCCAGGGTATGAAACAACAGAAAGTTGTAGTTATGAGACAGAGCCAGGATGAGCAGCAATAGCGCGGCCCAGCCGATTTTTGGCAACATGCCATCTGTTGGCGACAATTTTTTCATTCAGCTAATGGTCCTTGGTTCCTTGTCCATGTATTTTACCTCATTGATTCAATATTGACACTTTTTCTAAACAATATATAAATCCACATGACCGCAGCACAGCAGGGGAATTACCACGACCTTTAGGGAAGTTTCCCATTACCGCATGGGATTCCTCCCCGCTTCTATCCAGGGATGCTTTTCGGTATACATAAAAGCATGATTATCGTGCATGGCACGCTGATTTTTTCTGATGGGTTAACCATCCTACCAAATAAACGGTTTTATCTCTGAGGAGGAACCATGGAACTCGAAACTTTATTGATCTGGATTGTCGTTGGAGCAGTGGCTGGCATTCTGGCAGACGCTGTGGTGCGTGGGATTGGGGTTGGCCTGGTCGGTGCGATCATCGTCGGCATCATCGGCGGTATCATCGGCGGCTGGCTGTTCTCCCTCCTGGGTATTGGCATCGGCGGAGGCATTATCGGCAGCATTATCACAGCCTTCGTTGGCGCGGTGGTTTTGCTGCTGTTAATTAGAGCCGTACGCCGGGCATAGCAAACATTCTCTTCCTTGAGGCATGGAAAACCCCCGTCCGAACATCTGGACGGGGGTTGCTCTTTTAAGGATAAACACACCTGAAGCCGCGATTGTCGCCCGCCGAGCCAGGCTCATGACCATAACGTTGAGTCACCCTGGCGCGCTCCTTGGGGTCGTGCCAGCTCGCACCGCGCAGTGAACGCTTTGAGCCTTTCTCAGGCCCGCTGGGGTTTTCATATGGCGAACCAAGGTAATAACTGTTGGAATACCAGTCAGCCACCCATTCACGCACATTTGAACCCATATCCAGCACGCCGTAAGGACTGGCATTTTGTGGATAGCTGCCCACCTCCACTGTACCGCCGTGAACATTGTCCACGTTGGCCATTTCCCTGCCATTAAACTCATTGCCCCAGGCATAATCCCGGTTGCTGTCACCCGATGCTGCCCGCTCCCATTCAGCCTCAGTGGGCAACCGGCCGCCCGTCCACCCGCAGTACGTGGCTGCCAGCGGCCAGGCGATGTACACCACGGGATGCCGGCTGTAAGCTGAATCATAATAATGCGGGTTGATTTCCTCACGGATCGGTTGTCCACACACTCCGGCTTCCACGCAACGCCGGTACTGGGCATTGGTCACCTGGGTCTGGCTGATCCAGAATGCACTCACGTACACCTTGTGCGGCGGTTGATCGTCCCGTTCAATCTCGCCATTATGTGTTCCGCGTCCCATATTATACTCACCCGCCGGAACGTACAACATCAACATTCCATCCACCGGATTGATGCGGCTGGACCCCGGTGCAGGGGTGATGGTGGCGGTGGGCGTAAAAGTGGCTGTTGGTGATGGAAACAGCACCAGCGCAACCGTCGCCTGATACGGGCTGAATGGCGTTGGCGTTGCTGTGGCTTGCGCTGGTTGCCCCGGACCGATCTGCGGAGTGGCGGTCTGCGTGATGGTTCCCATTTGATCCGCCGCAACGAACGGCGCATCATCGCCGGAGAGTCCTTCAGGGTGCAGACCGGCAAAACTGTCATAGGCTTCACCCAGGAAATTGAAGGAAATGTAAATAAGTAAAGCGGCGGTTCCCAGTAAAACCAGCAGGCGGATCGGAGCATGGGGCAGGGTTGGCGTCTGGTACATGGGGCTGATCTCTCCGGTGAAAGGTGTGGCAGGATTTTCCGCTCAATCAACGGATGCAAATGCCGTGCCAGACGCTGTGGCCAGGGGAGGTTTTCCCACACCAATGAGTTTCAAATTACCCTCAGCCAATATGTAAAGAACACTTGACATTGTGTTATATTTATTGTACTATATGTACATCAACAACGACATTAGAAAGGATTATGACCATGACCTATCAAGAAACCAAAACCGGAGCAAACATCCTGGCGGGATTAATCATCCTGATAGCCTATTGCCTCCATGCCTTTAATCCGGCGCGCATGGCCACATTACCGCAGGGCGATTTGAAACCGTGGGCAATCACCATGCTGATCTTCATCGGCATCAGCATTGTCGCAACCATCGTCATTCAAATTGTATTTCACATACTCTTTTCCATCTCACTGGCCGTCCGGTCGAAGATCGAAAATCGAAACCGTGATGACAACGAGATCGAAAGGGACATCGAAAGAAACATCAAAAGCGAAATGGTGGAGGACGAACGGGACCGCATGGTTGATCTCAAATCCACGCGCATCGGCTTCATTGTCGCCGGGGCCGGGTTTATGAGCGCACTGCTCTCGCTGGTGTTCAATGCCTCACCGGTGGTCATGCTCAACATCATGTACGTGAGCTTTTTTACCGGCTCACTGCTGGAAGGCCTGGGACGCATCTACTACTACAGAAAAGGTGGATGACATGCCCAAAAAATTTGAGATCACCAATCACATCCGTCGTTTGCGCTTTTTTGCCAGTGAAATGACGCAGCAGGATCTGGCAGAACGGGTGGGCGTTTCCCGGCAGACCATCATCGCCATTGAAGCCGGCAAGTACGCCCCCACGCTCGAACTGGCTTTTCGTATCGCCGATGTATTTGGCGTTGGCATCGGCGAGGTTTTTGAATGCAAACTCTATGATGAACAATGAGTTAACAGGTTAAGTTTTTGAGACATATGAGAGGTATATGAGAGGTAAACAAAATGAAAGCACCCTTTAAACCCTATCGCAAAATTTCCATGACCGTCGGCATCCTGTTTCTGGTGGGAACCCTTTCCGGAATTTTCAGCATGGCCCTGACCCAACCGTTGCAGGTGGACGGCAACTATTTACAAAACATCGCAATGAATGAAACCCAATGGATGGCGGGTACGCTGCTAATTCTGGTGATGGGTCTGCCGCTGGCGATGGTTCCGGTTGCGCTGTTCCCGGTCCTGCGCAGGCAAAACGAAGTACTCGCCATGGGTGCGGTGGTATTCAGGGGCGTGCTCGAGGCGATCTGCTATATGTTAATGGTCATCAGCTTTTTGGTATTGATCTCGCTGGGGCGGCAGGCATCCATGAACCCGGATGCCGCCCAACTGGCGGGCATCCAGACACTGGGAGAGACATTGCAATCAGCCGGGTACTGGATTGAAATTCTACTCGCGGTGGTTTTCAGCATTGGCTCGATCATGATCAACCTGCTGCTGTTTCAAATGCGCGCCGTCCCGCGCTGGTTGTCAGGCTGGGGCTTGCTCGGCTCAACACTGTACTTGATTGCCCCGCTGTACTGCCTGTTCGATCCTTCGCATCCGGAAATATCCCTCAGCGGGCCCACCGCGCTGCTGGTGGCCCCGCTGGCCCTGCAGGAAATGGTTCTGGCGGGGTGGTTGCTGGTGAAAGGCTTTTCTCCCACATTCAGACCGGCAGAAGCATAAGAACAGATTCCCACACATGTTTTGGCGGCGACGATTTCACAAATTCGTCGCCGCTTTCCATTGGTTAAATAAAAAAACCGCAGAAAGTTCTGCGATTTCTATGGTGCCCCCGGAGGAACTCGAATCCCCAGCCTTTTGCTCCGCAAGCAAACGCTCTATCCAATTGAGCTACGAGGGCATCTCTTCATGCTGAGCGGGCATAAATATACCCCACCCCATTTGATTCGTCAAGACCCAGAACCCGCTTTACCGGACGCATTCAACATCAAAGCCAGCATCTCCCAGATACGGGCCAGTTCATCCTCATTAATGTTGTGTTCGCTGCCGGGGTATTCGCGCAGCTCCACCGCAGCGCCCAGGGCTGTCATCACCTGTTCAGTTTGATGCACGCGGGGCAGCGGAATATACGGGTCCTGCTGGCTGCAGGCAAGCAAAACCGGCGTACCCTGCAGATTGCCGCTGTACCCGGCGGGGTCCACCTGTTCGCCGATCAGGCCGCCGCTCAGGCCAAATACAGCCCCGTAGCGACGCGGGTTGCGCGCCGCATACTCAAGCGCCAGGCAAGCCCCCTGTGAAAAGCCCAGCAGCGCAACGCGTTCGGCTGGCAGACCGCTGGCCGCCAGTTGCGCCAGCAGGCGGGCAATCACCGCGAGGGCGGAATCCAGCCAGGGCTGATTGCCTTCCACCGCGGTTCTGAAGCTGTTTGGATACCACGCCCGGTCACGCGCCTGGGGAGCCAGGAACAGAAACCCTGGGCGGGTCAGTTCATCAGCCAGGGAGAGCATGCTTTGCGCCTGCCCGCCCCTGCCGTGCAACAGGATCACCGCGGCGACGGCGTTTTCCACATACGCCCCTGCTGACAGCGTTTCCATCCCCAGGTGAGGATCATCCACTCCTGCCACCCCCATCACGATCTCACCACCGGAAGCGCCGATTCAATCTCGCTGCGCTGCCCTTCCAACCACGGCGGAAGGCGCAGGGCGCTGCCCAGCGTTTCCGGCGTTTCATCCACCAACATGCCGGGGCCGTCCGTGGCGATCTCAAACAACACCCCGCCCGGCTCGCGGAAGTAAATGGATCGAAAATACTGCCGATCCAGCACGGGTGTCACGTTAAGACCGGCGGCAATCAGATCATCACGCCACGCCAGTTGAACCTCGGGTGTGGCAGCCCGCCAGGCAATGTGATGCACCGTCCCCGCGCCGCCCACACCGGCGGGCGCAGACGGCATGGAGACAACATCCACCAGCCCGCCCGGGCCCTTGCCTGGCGCACGGTAACGCGTGCGTGAAGCTTTGCCATTTTCCGGGACAAAACCAAAACGTTCCAGTAGAGCGACGGTCGGTTTTGGGTTGGCAATAAACAGGCTGGCGCTGTGAAAACCGCGAATGGCGTGTTCGGCTGGCACATCCGCGCCATCCCAGGCTTCACCCTGCAGGCTGTGGGTGCAGACCAGTTCCAGCAACAGACCGTCGGGGTCCATGAAACTGATCACGCCTTCACCAAAGCGGTCAGCGGGACCATCCACCTGCAGCCCTGCGGTCCGCAGCCGCTGTATCCAGTAATCCAGCGAATGCTCAGGGATGGCGTATGCCACCTGCGCCACCTGCCCCGTGCCGCGTTTGCCCTTGCGCGCACCTGCCCACGGAAAGAATGTGATCAGGCTGCCGGGGTTGCCCAGCCGGTCGCCAAAGTAAAAGTGATGTGTGTTGGGGTCGTCAAAGTTAATCGTACGTTTGATCACCCGCAAGCCCAGCGTGCGGGTATAAAAGTCAAAGTTGGTCTGTGCTGCGCCAGCAATGGCTGTGATATGGTGAATACCGGTTAATTTATCAGTCATTTTTCTCATTCCCCGAAAAAACCTTCCCCTCAATTTTGAGGGATCATAACAGGGCGCGGGCTGAATTTCAAGCAGGGTGACAGGCTTTTGTGG
>DAOUGC010000280.1:0-2525 GCA_034429695.1 Levilinea sp. | reverse complement strand
GATTTCTTACGAATGCACTCAAAGCACACCCTCTGGGCACTGTTCCGTTTGATGATCTGATGCACATGCCGGAATTATTTCCATCTCGGTTCACTGTTTTGGTTGACGATCTTAGAAAGAGCGCCAATTTTAAGTTCCTAAGACAGGGTGGAGGGCTGGATATTGTCGGATGGAAATAAAGGTGTGATTAAGGCATTTGGCTTCTAAATCTGACATTCCTGCAGAATGATATCCAGGCTGCGCAATGCCAAACCACGCTTCAACTCATCATGAAATGGCTGGTTGCGATGGTTACGCAGACATTCGGTGCAACTGGTTTCCGGTCCGCAGCAATCCTTATTGACGCGATCACGGGCGGCCATCAGGACTTCGGGCAGGTGACTGGCCAGGCGCTTGACGTGCCCGGCGCCGCCCGGAACATCGTCAAACAAGATCAGGGACGGATTTTCCGCACCGGCTGTAAAGTTCAATGTGCCGTCCAGATCCTCGCGGCGAATCCCCAGGGTTTCTGACGCGCCTTCCAGCAGGGCGTACAGGAGCGACCACCACATGCAGCTGATATCCTCATAGGGCATGGAGCCCATGTTTCCTTCCACCCGCAGTTCGAGAATGTCGGTCATGAATTTGTGTCCGAGTGAGAAGGTCTCGAAGTAGCCGCGACAATCACGCCCGGTGATTGGGTTTTTATGGGTTTGTGACCGGCTGCCTCGATCCCGTACACCCGGGGCGGGTGGGGGTTCAGCAAAACCGCAATATTTACAAACCCGGAATTCCCTGCCACCGATCCCCTGGTTAATGACGAACAGCCATCCGAAACGGGAGTACCGTTGTGAGATTTGGATATTGTTTCCATTCATGATTGTTTCGAAGGGATCATCCACCACAAGGGTCTCTCGCCCTGGAGCACGATATTCAGAGAAGAACACTCTGGATGAAACCATGCGCACCGGTCGGCTGTCACCGGCTTCCTTCGGTTCACCAGCTCTTGCCAGAAAACCGTATTCCGGAACAATGTACCGGCCAAAAACTTTCCGAGGAAAACTGCTGCGGAGGTCTGCTCCACATGCGGGGCAATTTACGTGTTCTTCGTTTAATGAACTGTATGCACGATGACATTTGGGGCAGAGGATGTAATTATATTGTGGCAGGTCTCGACCCGGGGGACGGTAAATTCCACCACTCTCCCATACCCGTTTGGCGGCCACCACCTGGGAGCCCGGCGCGTATTCACCAATCGCCAGGCGCAGGTCCCGCGCCAGTTCCACCTGACTGGCTGCCTCGATGGGGATATGACTGGTGCGTAACTCCACCACGTCAGTTGGAAAACCATATTTGGGCAGAATCCCCTGAGAGCCGAGATAGCCGAGAAGGCGACGGGACCGGACGGTATCGGATTGGTGTTGGTATCTGCCTGCGATTTCATATTTCTCTTTTGATGTACCAGCAATGATTTCATCAATGGCAGTCTGGATAATATTTAACTCCCCGATCAATCCAGCTTCAGCACGTTCCAATACAGGGATCAACTCATCGTCCCCAAGCGGCTGACCCATACAGGAGAGTTCACTCACCCAGGCCCAGTCGTCCACACCCAGGGTTTTCGCCATGTCGTGCGGCAGCAGGCGGCTCAGGGCAGCCTGTACCTCCAATGGTTGTGTACCCAGGTACTGACGCAATAGATCCGCACCGGATGGCTGATCCTGATCCTTCATTTCAAAGAATTCACCGGCAGAATCAAAAGATCGGGATCTTGTTTCCTTTGCCCAGCGGAAAAAGCTGGCAAACAGGACTGAATGGACATGCCTGCGGATAACTTTTTCATTTTCAAGGCTGATCACCGGCGGGCGGATCATGCCGGACACCATTTTTTCGGGATTGGAGAAATAAGCCAGATCATGCGAGCGTCGCTGCGCATAGGTGAGGGCGAACGCGGCGGAATCGGTGCGGCGGCCTGCACGCCCAGCACGCTGAACGTAATTGGCCGTGGTGGGGGGCATGTTGCGCATCAGCACTGCCTGCAGTTCACCCACATCCACACCCAGCTCAAAGGTGGTGGAACAGCTAAGGATGTTGGTCTCTCCTGTAATGAATTTTTGCTGCTCTTTTAAGGCTGTATCAGCATTCCACTGGGCAGTATGCTCCTGCGCGACAAGGGGGATTAAATCCATTTGAAGATACAGACGGCGGTAGTGATTATCCAACCATTCAGGTGCAAGGGTGTTGACCGGCTCCAGATGACCGTCGCAGCGATAATTGGGACAGATGCCACGCAACGAGACTGTCGTCAGGCTCTTGCATCGCGAACAACGCCAGAGGGGTTGGTCTTGCAGGATGGGCGACACTTCCCACATTTCGTGATTAACCAGGTGGACCACGCCATGCCGGGGTTTGCTATGCGACAGGATGTGGTTCTGCCAGCCAGAGATATGTCGCCAGAGACCTTCGAGCAAGGACAGGGCTTGCTGTTTGCTGTGCTCTGGATCCATATCCGGGTCGTTCTGGGTAAGCAGGCGCATGAGGAAATT
>DAOUGC010000279.1:0-5620 GCA_034429695.1 Levilinea sp. | reverse complement strand
GACCACCCAGTGTTGGTGTGTGTGTTACGCGGCTGGAACAATGGTAGGGTGGGCTGATGCTTTCTCAGCCCACCGAACGTGTGCGGTAAATAACGGTGGGCTGGAAAGAACGCCAGCCCACCCTACCACTTGAATCCAAATCCGTTGTCAGAGCACCCCGTCCCGCCAAAATGACTGTTTTCGGCGCGCGCCGTGCGCCGCCACAACAATACCGTTTTGCTTCGATAATCACAAAAAATCCCCAGGTGGGGCAAAATCCCTGACAAACCGCAAGCGCAATTACTAATAACATTGTCAAATTACATAACTATCATTTCCCATCATTCGCTATAATCATCCCATAAGGTTTTCCAAATACGCGATCAACAATTACATGGATATATGGGGAGGACTGCATGCAGACCAAGTTACGCTGCACGATAAGCCGTGCTGGCTTTTTTGCGTTTCTGGCACTGCTGGGTGCGCTGATGATTTTCCTCACCGCGCCAGCTGGAATCGCCTTTGCTGAGGGTGAAACTCCACCCGTAACGGAACCGGCAGAATCAACACCGGCGCCGGAGCTGCCCACCCAGGAGCCGCCCGTCGACGAGACCGGTGCGCCGCCTGAACCGGCCCCCACCGAGACACCCCCTGCCGCGCAGCAGGAGCCGCCAGCCCCGCAAGAGGAGCCTGCTCCCACCGAAACGCCCCCTGCCCCGGCAGACGAGCCTGCTCCCCCACCGGCTGAGCTGCCCCAGGCGCTCGATGAAGCCGGGCTGACGCTGGAAACCCCCGTCGGCGAGCCGCTGGCTCTGGCGGAACAGCAATCGGCTGAAGCCATTGCCAACCCCGATCCTTTCATCCTGATCGGCAGCACCAAACATTACTTCCTGTGGACCTGCCCGGGAGGGTTAACCGACCCCACCTGCACCACGGTTGATCCTGGAATCAACCCCATTCAGGCAGCCATTGACGCCATTGCCAGCGGCGCCCAACCCATGCCAACTGACCGCGCCATTCATGTGGAAGCCGGAACATTTAATTCGGCCAACCAATTATTGATTAGTGCAGGCACAAACCCCACCCTGCGCCAGCTTTCCGCGCTGCTTGGAGCCGGGTCCACCCAGTCCTTCATCGGCGACAACCTGAACATTAGTGGCGTAACCAACGGCTTCACCCTCAGGGGCTTCACATTTACTGAAGGCTCAATGGTGAGTTTCGCCGAGAATAGCGGGGCGATCGTGCTGGAGGACGTGGTGGTGAATGTCACCACCGGCGTGGGCGGCGTTCGCGTCGTGGGCGGTATGGATACCCCTCATAACGGTTCCGTCACCATTCGGGATGTCACTTCATCCGGCGCCAGCCAGCCAGGTGGTGCTTTTTTGGTTAGCGGCGCTGTGACCATCACCAATTCAGCTTTCCTCGGCAGCCACAGCACCGGGCTCATTGCGAAAGGCTCGTCAATCACCATCAACGGTGTTTCAGCCAGCAACAATGAGAATATCGGCGCAGATCTGAGCGCCACCGGCAGCATTACCGTTCGCAACAGCATCTTCACCGGCAACGGCACAGTTGGTGAAGTGAGCCGGCCTGCCCTGAAGATCGAAAAGACCGCTGCAGGCGGTTCGATCACCATCCAGAATGTAACCCTCAATAATAATCTGGGCAGCGGCCTGCAGGTCACCTCAGCCACTGGCGCGCCGGTGATCCTTACCAATAACGAAGCCAGTGACAATGCCGGCATTGGCATTGTGATCGGCCCTTCCAGCGGCTCGTCCACGCTGAAGGATGTCACCATCACTTACCTCACAGCGCGCAGAAACGCCGCCGGAGTCAGCATCATTGCCACCGGCAACGTAATCCTGGGCAACTTTGATATCTCCGACAACATCACCGGACACGGCCTGGCACTGGATGCCTGTCAGGAGAACTCATCCACCCATCAGTGCAGCAGCGCCGGTACTGTCACCATCCGCAATGGCACCTTCACAAATAATGACCTTGCCGGTGTGCAGGTGTTTGCCCGCGGCGCAATCACGCTCACCAATGTGGATTCCAGTGAAAATGGAAGCAGCGGAATGTGGTTGAAGAACGCTTTTATTGGCGCCACCGGCGGCATCACCATCACCAATCCCGCCGGCGGGTATGGCTTTGATGGCAATAATGGTGACGGCCTGCACCTGGAGAGCAACGGTGCAATCAAACTCACCAATGTGGTCGCCAGCGGGAACTCCAGCCAGGGACTTTTCATCAACAATGAAACCAGTCCCTCCCGTGCTCCAGTGACCCTGAGCAATTCCTCCAAAACCCAGGTGTTTTACAATAACAGCGGCGATGGTATTTACCTATTCTCCAAAGGTGCGGTCACCCTCACCCATATTTACGTCAGTTTGAGTGGAGGTTGGGGTGTACGGGTCAACAACACATACGATACCGCTTCCGCACCGGTCACCTTGACCAATTTCGGCGTGTATTCATCCAGCGCATATGGCCTTGCCATCACCAGCCTGGGTGCTGTCACCCTCAAGAATGGCGAGTCATCCCTGAATGGGGATGACAACATTTCCATTCTGAATATGGATAGTGGAGAGCCTTACAACAAACCGGTAACGCTGACCGGTGTGACTGCCGATAACAGTACCAATGGTGCTGGTATGCGCATCATCAGTTACGGCGTGGTCACGCTTACCAATGTCAATGCCAGCAATAATGGCGATACCGGCATCCTGGTGGATAACCGCCATACCGGCAACCCTGGCGTAACCGTGGTCTCCACCGGCGCTCAGGGCCAGATCAACGCCAATCAAGCCTCAGGTCTGGATATCACCACCAACGGCGCTGTGGTGGTCACCAACTTCTCCGTTTCCGATAATCTGGCTGGTCTGACCATCGATCAAACTCTTTCCACGCTGCCCAGACCCACCACCCTCAACCGCGTGGTAGCCAGCAGGAATGACACCAACGGCATTTTCATTGAAACTCTTGGCGCCGTGACCATCAACGGTTTCCAGACCAATGATAACGGCAGCCACGGGTTGTTCATTGACAATTGCCTTAAGGATGGCGGTTTGTGCGTCGGGATCAGCCCTGTAAACATCAATTCCGTCAAAGGCTGGCTGAATAACACCGCCTCCGGAAATGATACAGCCGGTTTACTGCTCAGTCCCGGCGGGCCAACCACCATTAGTGTGGTCAACCTCGATGAAAATATCTTCGAGGGTTTATACCTGTACGCCAGGGATGCCATCGTCCCCGTACATGTCACCCTCATTTCGCCGGTTTTGGGCAGCATTTCCGGCAATAGCCACCATGGAGCTGTCATACAGACCCACGGAAAGGTCACCATTCGTAATTTCAGAATCAATGACAATGACGGCAGCGGCTTGTTGGTCAACAACTTCGGTTACAGCACGCCGTCACCGGTCATCATGGTGAATGTAAGCGCCAACGGCAATCAAGAGAGCGGCATCGAAATCAAGTCACTCGCAGCGGTAACCCTCACCGATGTGTCTGCCAGCAACAACTCCGCGACCAACACCACCATCTTCTCCACCAACACGTACGCAAACGTTGTTCGCCCTGAAAGCGATCCCGACATTTTCACCTTCCACAGCGATGGAGCGACTGAGACCATCCGCTGGGAATCTCTCGTTAATCTGAAAGTCATGCTGTATAACGATGCTGGCGAATATATCAGCGGGAGCACGTCCGATGTTGGTTCACTGGTACAATCCCTCAGCGCCGGGTTTTACCAGTTGCGAATATACGGCGAAAAGAATGTGGGCGGCGCCTACTTGATCGGTCTGAATGTGAGCAGTCTCGTCGCCCCCACCGACCTGCTGGAGTATTCCGGCATCAAGGTGGATAACTGCGAGTACAGCACCCTGACCGGCCAGTGTTCTGAGGCCAGCCCGGCTGCCAACGTCAGCATCACCTATAAAGGCGCCACCCCGGGTGCGGTCAGCTACAACGCCGGCACGGGCATATGGGTGCGCAGCAAAGGCGCGGTCACCCTCACCAACCTGGATGCCAGCAGCAGCTTTGCCGGCATCAATGTGGACAATTCGTCCGGTAAGGGGGGCATCCTCGCTTCCCGGTTGACCGCTAATGATTCTCTGCTTTATGGCATCCGCCTGATCACCACCGGAAAATCGAGCCTCAGCGACGCCACAGCCAACAACAACCTGAACAACGGCATTGATCTGATGGTCAAGGGCAACCAGCCGCTGCCAATCACCCGCGTGACTGCCAATGACAACCGCGGTTTGGGCATCAACGTCTCCACCTTCGGCGTGATCACCGCCACCAGCCTGTCTGCATCCAACAATCAGGACAATGGCGCGGTGCTGTCCAATCAGGCAGTGAATGGCGTCACCACAACCCTGTTCAACGGTGTCACCCTGCTGGGCGACAACCACTTTAATGAAAATGGAAACGACACAACCTACGGCAGCGGTCTGATCATCAACACCCGCGGTGCGATCAGCGTCACCAATGTGGATGCCAGCCAAAATTACGAGACCGGCCTGATGTGCAAAAATGACTTTACCGGCTCAACCGGCAAAGTCACCATCACCAACGGCGCCGGCAAGGGATTGTTCGAAGGGAATGGCCTGGGCTTGAACATCCAGACCCGTGGCGCGGTCGTGGTCAACAACGTGACCTCCACCCTGAGCACATATGGCAACTACATCTACAATTTTACCAACACAACCACCCCTGCACCGGTTACGGTGACCAACGCCACCTTTAATGGCACTAACGAGGACGCCGGGCTCGAGATTTATGCCAGCGGCGCGGTCACGCTGACCCGCGTGAACGCCAGCAATAACGCATTCACCGGCATTGAAATAGACAACACCACCACCTTTGTCGCGCCAGTCAGCCTGACGCTGGTGACCGCCAACAGCAATGGAAACTCGGGTGGTATCATGGTTAACTCCCGCGGAGCGGTGATGCTCAATGGCATCACCGCCAACGACAACACCGGTGACGGTGTTGAGGTGAATAATGACGCCACCGGTTCCACAGCGGGCATCACCCTGCTGGGCAAGGCCGGCGCCAACACATTCGACGGCAACAGCTCCATCGGTCTGCAACTGTCATCCAATGGACCCATTTCCCTCACCCGCTTTGGCGCCAGTTCCAATGGTGAGGAGGGCGTTGCTGCCATGAGCATGCTCGGCGGTATCAAGCTGACCGATGGAAGCACCCGTTACAACACCAACGACGGCTGCAGTTTATACGCTGACGGCGCTGTGGTGGTCAACAACCTCAACAGCCAGTTGAATGGCCTCAACGGTCTGCTTGTGTCTGTAATTTCCGACCCGGTCTCGATCCTCAACAGCGTTTTCAGTTCCAATACGCAAAACGGCATCTATCTGGAGGGTGGGTCTTCAACCGTGTTGACCAACACACTGTCATTTGGAAACATCCTTAAAAACATCCGGATCGAGCCCTAACCCGCCCGAACCTGCATCAGTTTGTCGTTGGCTTATGGAGGACTACATGCAAACCACTGAACGTCGTGGATTTTTAACCGGAAGGATGATGGCACTGCTGGCGGTGCTGTGCGCCCTGGCGCTGTTTATGGCCGCACCCGCCCGCACCGCCTTTGCCGATGGGGAGGCCCCGGCTGACC
>DAOUGC010000278.1:0-55937 GCA_034429695.1 Levilinea sp. | reverse complement strand
GAAATGCGCCCATCCATGGGTGCGCGGATGCGGATCTCCATTTTCATCGCTTCCAGTAACAGCAGCGTGGCGCCCTTCTCCACCCAATCACCCTCGTTCACATTGACCATGCGCACCTGTGCCGGCATGGGTGTATGAACAGTCTCACCCATACCCTCAACACTGCTTCTCACCTGGCGTGGTTTTGGTCTGGCAAGCTGGTATGCGCAACCATCCAAGGATAACCAGTGATTTTGTCCATCGTTTGCCCAGTAGATCGTCATGGGGTGTCCGTCAAACCGAATGGTGATATGTCCATGCTGCTGATCCAGCATTTCCAAATCGTGCTCCACTCCATCCACAATCACCCGGTATCCACTGCCTGTTCGTTCGAGGGCAATCTGGTACACCTGTCCCTTGTTCTCAAAGCGATATTGCATCAGCCACCCCCTTTTCCCTGCCCTGGCCGGTAGGCGTTGGGCATTTTCCACGGACTGAACGGGTCACCATCCCCGGATAATGCTCCAGCCCCGCGCTGACTGGTCAAGGCGGCGGCGGCAAGTATTTCCGGGGGCAAACCGCAGTCGGGAGGTTGCCAATCACCAAAATGATCCTCAACCCAGGTGGTGTGGATGTTGGCCGCCTGAAAATCCGGGTCTGAGAGAATATCCTGCAGAAATTGACCGTTGTGGGTCACGCCCAGCAGAACCGTCTCGCGCAATGCCGTAGTCATGCGCCTGATCGCCGCAGGCCTGTCCTCCGCCCAGGTACTGATCTTGGCGATCAAGGGGTCATAATGAATGCTCACTTCACTCCCAGAGGTAACACCGCTGTCAACGCGCACGCCGGGACCACGCGGCTCAACCACCCCCTGCAGGGTTCCAGTGGCGGGCAGAAAGTTATTGGCAGGGTCTTCTGCATACACGCGGCACTCCAGCGCATGACCCCGCTGCCGCAACTGTTCCTGATTAAGGTTCAGTTGTTCGCCTGCTGCAATCCGGATCTGCCATTGAACCAGATCCACCCCGGTCACCCATTCTGTCACCGGATGTTCAACCTGCAAACGCGTATTCATTTCAAGAAAATAAAAATTACGATCTCCATCAACGATAAACTCGATGGTTCCTGCATTTTGATATCCAACCGCCCTGGCAGCCTTGATGGCCGCAGCCCCCATTCTCGCACGCAAATCATCATTCATGAAAGGAGATGGCGATTCCTCGATGATTTTTTGATGCCTGCGTTGCACGGAGCATTCACGCTCAAACAGATGCACGATATTGCCGTACCCGTCAGCCAGGATCTGAAATTCGATATGCCGCGCGCGGGGGATATATTTCTCAAGGATCAGGCGTTCATCCCCAAAGGCGTGTCGGGCTTCCCTCCTGGCGGCAGCCAGACCTTCAGGAACGTCACCGGCTGACCACACCACACGCATACCCTTGCCTCCGCCGCCCGCTGCTGCTTTGATCAACAAAGGATACCCAATCTCTTCGGCTCTGGCGGACAATTCGCGGTCATCATCCTGCCCCTGGTACCCGGGTGTCACCGGAACCCCGCTGGCAAGCATCCTATCTCTGGCTTTGCCCTTGTCCCCCATGGCTATGATTGCTTCAGGTGAAGGCCCAATGAAGATCAGTCCGGCCTCCTGCACAGCCCGGGCAAACTCAGCGCTTTCAGAAAGGAACCCGTAACCAGGGTGAACTGCATCCGCACCACTGGAACGCGCCGCCTGCAACAAATTCTCGATGTTCAGGTAGGAGTCTCTCGCCGGGGCCTCCCCGATCCCCACGGCGTCATCTGCCATGCGAACGTGCAGGGCGTGTCGATCTGCATCAGAATGGACAGCCACGGAGGATATTCCCATCTCGCGGCAGGCGCGGATGATTCGTACCGCAATCTCCCCCCGGTTGGCGATCAATATTCTTGATATTTTCGGGTTACTCGTCAAATTGTTCCCCACCTTCACATCCGAAAAACACCGAATCCCTCTCCTGTACAGGGGGTCTTCAAAATGATCGAGAGTGACAATCCCAGCACAGTACGCATCTCAACCGGATCAAGCACGCCGTCATCCCAGATACGCGCAGTTGAGTAGTACGGATGCCCGGTGCGTTCGTATTCATCCAAAATGGGCCTTCTAAAGGCATCGGCTTCGGCTTCATTCATTTGCGCCCTGCCTTCACGCGCCAGTTGATCCTGTTTCACGGTCAGAAGAACATTGGCAGCCTGTTCACCCCCCATTGCACTGATCCTTGCAGTGGGCAACATCCACAGGAATTGCGGATTGAATGCCCTGCCAGCCATGCCGTAATTGCCCGCCCCAAATGAGCCTCCGAGCAGGATCGTCAACTTGGGCACACGTGTGGTGGAAACAGCGTGCACCAGTTTCGCGCCGTCCTTGGCAATCCCTCCGGCTTCGTAATCCTTGCCAACCATGAACCCCGTGATGTTTTGCAGAAATAACAGCGGGATGCCCCTCTGCTCGCATAATTCAATAAAATGCGTTCCCTTCAACGCGCTTTCACTGAACAACACGCCATTATTTGCCAGTATTCCCAGCGGATATCCGTGAATACGGGCAAAACCGGCAACCAGCGAACTGCCGTAGCGGGGTTTGAATTCCCTGAATTCACTGGCATCCACCACCCTGGCGATCACCTCGCGCATGTCATAGGTTTCCCTGAAGGTTGCCGGCAGGATTCCATATAGATCCTCAGCCGGATACAACGGTTCCTGGGGTGGCAGAACATCCAGTCCGTCCAGCCAGGTACGCCCTTTCCGCCCGCCACGTTTCGGCAGGGTCTCGACAATCGAACGGCAGATCTCCAGGGCGTGTTCATCATCCTCGGCATAATGATCCGCAACACCAGAGCGCCGGGTATGCACATCCGCCCCACCCAGCTCTTCCGCACTGACATTTTCACCCGTGGCGGCCTTCACCAGCGGAGGCCCCGCCAGAAAGATGGTGCCCGTTCCCTTGACGATTACGGCTTCGTCACTCATGGCCGGCACGTAGGCTCCACCTGCCGTACACGACCCCATCACCACCGCGATCTGCGCGATTCCCATGGCGCTCATCTGCGCCTGATTGTAGAAAATGCGGCCAAAATCATCGGCATCCGGGAAGACTTCATCCTGCATGGGCAGGTAAATGCCGCCTGAATCCACCAGGTAGATGCACGGCAGGTAGTTTTGCCTGGCGATCTCCTGCGCACGTAAATGCTTGCACATGGTGATGGGAAAGTACGTGCCGCCTTTTACTGTGGCATCGTTGGCGACGATCATCACCTCCCTTTCACACACCCTGCCCATGCCGGTGATGATCCCTGCGCCAGGCGCCTGATCATCATACATTCCCATCGCAGCCAGTGGAGATAACTCCAGAAAAGGCGAACCGGGATCAAGCAGGCGGTCAATGCGCTCACGCACCAGCATCTTTCCCAGTGAACGATGCCTGGTTTGATACTTCTCTCCGCCGCCCTGACGGACCACAGACAGTTTTTGCCGCAGATCTTCCACCAACTGCAGGTTGTGCTCGCGGTTGCGGATGGCGCTTTCCTCTCTGGCATCAAACGCAGTAATTATTGTGTCCACGTTTTCATCCGCTCCGATACACCACACCAAATCCGCCGCGCGGATACACCCAGTGCAATGCCTGTGATGGACATGCCACACGGCAGGTTCCGCATTCCAGGCAACCCGCCCAATCCACCACGATGCGGTCATTCACCTCCTTGTATACATCCGCCGGACAAACGTACAGGCACGCCAGATCAGCGCATTTTTGTCGGCACAATTCCTCATACACCTCAATATGAGGGTTGCCTTCATCCAGTTCGTACTTGTTCATACCCAATTTTTCTGCGACGCTTGAGATCTTCATAACGCCCTCGCTCCATCCAGGAAATCCCTGGCAAGCTCAAGTACAGAAAGATGTTTCTCTTTGACCACCTGAGTCGCCATGCTGGTCAGGTGTTTGCGCGGCGAACCGTCATGCCGGTAAATATTCAACATGATCTCTTCGATTAATGCGGGGTAGGTCTCAAACAGCGATTGTTTCTCAAAGAACTGTGGCGTGCGCGCATAGGTGCGCATGTCGGCCATCACAAAAGAGCGATCCAATTTATTCTGATACACAGCCAATCCCTCGCGGGAAAAGTCCCGCACTTCCCGCGCCTCAAGAATCGCTTCAGCCGCGATCATGGCTGACCCAATGGCGAGGTCCATGCCGCGCACCACAAATCCATTATTTACGCTCAACCCAGCGGCATCGCCCACCAGCAACAAGCCGTGATCATACAGACGCGGCATGCGCTCCAACCCACCCTCCGGAACCAGATGTGCCCCGTACTCCAGCAGGGTCCCACCGGCAATCATGGCTGACACCCAGGGATGTTGCTTAAAATTTTCAAGGATCTCAGCCGGTTTCCTCTTTTCCCGCACCAGGTCATCCACCTTCATCACCAGCCCCAGGGAAAGCGAATCGCGGTTGGTGTATAAAAACCCACCCCCTGGTATTCCTTCAGTTGCAGAACCAACAATGGAATAAGCGGCTCCCTGACCATCGATCAGGTGAAAACGCTCATTGATCACGCTTTCGGGCAGGGAGATCACCTCTTTCACCCCCAATCCCACCTGGTCCGGCTCAACCCGCTCAATCAGTCCTGCATCCTGGGCAATAAAGGAATTGGCTCCATCGGCGGCGATGACCACATCCGCCAGGATCTCCTCCTCACCTGCCATGACACCCCCAACCCGCCCATCCCTTTTCACCAGTCTGACCACCTTGATACCGGTGACCAGTACCGCGCCCGCCTGTTCAGCCACATCCGCCAGCCAGCGATCAAAACGGGCGCGCAGTACGGTCACTGCGTTGTAGGGTTCATGGTCCAACTTGCTGGATTTGAAATCAATATGCAGATGTGAATCGGGGGTCAGGAAGGTTGTGGCGAAATTGGTAATCCGTCTTTCGACCGGGGCAGTCTCCCAGAAATCCGGCACAAGCTGCCGTAAAACACTGCCGTACAATATCCCGCCGCTCAGGTTTTTGCTGCCAGGGTAAGGCCCGCGCTCCACCAGCAATACATCCAGCCCTTTTTGCGCCAGACATGCTGCGGCTGTGCTGCCTGCCACCCCAGCCCCCACAACAATCACGTCAAACCGATCTTCCGCCATGCATCCTCCCTTTGTCTGACGTTTCAAGTATCCCGGGCGCGCAACGCATTGATTATCTCCGGCACAACCACGTAGAGATCTCCGGCAATGCCGTAATCACACTGGTCAAAAATGGGAGCAGCCGGGTCTTTGTTGATTGCCACCACCACTTTTGACTCACTCATCCCGATCAAATGCTGAACCTGACCCGAAACACCCACGCCCAGATAGAAATCGGGTTTAATCATTGCCCCCGAAATGCCAATGTATCTCTCGCGTGGCAGCCAGTCCAAACCTTCAGCCAGAGGCCGGGTGCAACCCACCTCGGCGTTCATCAGGCTGGCAAGTTCCTCCACCATGCTCAGATCGTCCTGTTTTGCCACACCGCGCCCAGGACAGACCACCCGCCGTGCTGCTGAAAGATTTATTGTCGTCGTACCTCGTGGACGGCGGTCAAGCACCCGCACCCGTTTATCTGGTTCTCCGGGCCTCAATTCCAGAATCCCGGCTGATTCGATAGCCTTTGTATTTGGTTCGTTCCGGGCATACCCTGCAGCCACCGTGATGATTGCTGGATGGATCGCCATCGGTTCACTGCGAACTGCGCCGCCGCCAAAGATCAAATGTTCCACCCAGTACCCATCCGCCTGCTCAACCACCGCACGAACATCGGTGTACACCGAAACATCCAGACAGGCTGCCACCCGTCCGGCGATCACCCTGCCGCGCATGGTGGCCCCAATGATGATGAGGTCCGGCATGGTTCGCTGTACCTGCTGATGGATGATGCTGGCTGCTTCTTCCAGCGGTCGCTCAACCGCCAACTCCCCCAGCCAAATCACACTCTGAACTCCCTGTCGGGCGACAAGTTCTGCCGTCTCGCGGGGTCCGGACACAAAAGCCGTCACCTCCGCTTCCGGTGCGATCTGCCTGGCGGCGCTGACCAGCTCCAACAATAAATCTTTTTTTTCTGAAAACACCCATGCCTGCTTGATTTTCGCGCTCATCACAACACCCCATCCCGCTTGAGATGTTCAATCAGGCTGCGAGCAACATCCTGGGGTGAGCCTTCGATCATGATTTTCTTACGCTCCCTGCGCGGCGGAAGGGTGTCTCTGCCCACCCAGGAACTGACCGGCAACTCATCTTCACCAATATCGCTCAACCTCCACTCCATCACCGGCTTCTTTCCGGCAGACAATATATCTTTCATTGTCGGCAGACGGGTAAGGTTGATATCAGTGGTCACAGCAAGTACAGCCGGTGGCTCGATCTCCAGCACCTCAACTTCATCCTCAAGGTGACGGTCCACCCGCCACTTGCCATCCACCCACTCCAACCGGCCCACCGCATTAAAAACCGGCCAGCCCAGGCGTTCCCCCATCTGCACCCCCACTTGCTGGTAATACAGGTCGGCTGAGCCTTCGCCGCATAGAACCAGATCAACGGACGGCAGCTTTCTCACCGCCGCAGCCAGCACCGTGGCAGTCATGGCCGTACCTGCACCGGCAAACTGCTCATCCACCACCAGCACCAGTTCATTGGCTCCACGGGAGAGCAAATCCTTTTTAAGTTTGGACTGATTGATGGCTGGCGTGCCCATGCTGACTGCCGTCACTGTGCCGCCATGCTGTTCCACCAGGCGTACAGCAGCTTCAAGCGCCTGCAGGTCAAAACCACTGATCTCCCACTCAGCTCTTTGGAGAGAGATACTGCCGTCGGGCATGGCTTGAATATCCTGGGCGTCTGGAGAAAATTTTATGCACACCACAATGTTCATGCGGCTCCCTGTCAGTGTGTCTTTCGTTTCAATAGTTGCGGTCCGGCAATGTTGTACATAATCTCATCCGTGCCGCCCCCGATGCGCATCAAGCGCACATCCCTCCACAGGCGCTGAACACGGTGATCCATGGTGTACCCCAGCCCACCCAGCACCTGCATGGCATCATCAATCACCTCCCATGCGGCTCTGGCGACGTACAGCTTCATCAAAGCATGTTCAGTGCGAACCGGCTTGCCTGTATCCATCATCCATGCCACTTTGTAGGTGAAGTTTTTCATGTTTTCAATTTTGACCGCCATATCCGTGATCAAATGTTGCACAGCCTGATAGCTGCCAATCGGCTTGCCAAACTGCACCCTGCGGTTGGCATATTCAACCGCATCCTTGTAGGCTGCCTCGGCGGCTCCCAGTGAAGCAGCGCACAAAGCCAGGCGTTCAATCTCAAAGTTGGCCATCAACTGCTGCCAGCCGCAATTCATTTCACCAATCAGATTGGTTCTCGGCACCCGGGCATTTTCAATAAACACCTCATAGGTGGGAACCGTCCACCAACCAACCTTGCGAACGGGATTGAAACGCAATCCGGGTGTATCGGTGGGCAACAACCACATGGATATGGACTGGTAAGGGTCATGCCCCTGCCGATCACGGGTCATCAAAAGAATGTACCTGGCGATCCCGCTCAATGTGCAATACATCTTTTGCCCGTTGAAAACCACCTCATCCCCTTCAATATCCGCCGTCGCGCGTAAAGACGCAGCATCTGAACCGGCCTGTGGTTCAGTAATACCCAGAGCAACCGGCAGATCGCCGCTCACAAAACCGGTCAAAACATCCGATCTGATCGCCGGTGAAGCAAACTGTAAAATATCCCGGATGGTGATGATGCCAAGCGAGTAAATGATCCCCAGCGGGAAAGCGCCCCTGCCAAGGGTCTCACATACCAGGGTCATGGTCATGATATCCGCAGGCGTGCCTCCGTATTCCTCTGGAATACCCAATCCCAAAATCCCATTGTCGGCCAGCGCCTGCCATGCCTGATGTGGAAATTCTTTTTTTTCATCCAGATCCGCCATCATTGATTCGGGCGCTTCACGTTCCAACAGCTCCTCAAGGCTATCGATTAGCAATTCCTGGTCCTCATCCAGTCGGAAATCCATCCTGCCTCCGTTTACACACGCTCATCATCCACTTCAAACGCCAGCAAAATCAAAGGTTCATCGGCGCTACCCCGGTTCAAAAAAACAGCGCGCATGGGTAAACCCACTTTCACCTGATCAGGTCGCAGGCAGTCCAGGCCCAACAACTGACCACTGACGGTGACCCCTTCCTCCAGCAGCACCACACCGGAGCAGTATGGATTTTGTCGGCTGTATCCTTCCTTGATAAATGCAGGCAAACCGGTAAAAATCGTGGTGTAACCAATGAGTTTCCCATTCCCGGATAATTCTTCCCATTCCATATCACTGCTGAAACACCCCGGACACATCCTGCGCGGCGGCAGGCTTAAGCGACCACAGGATTTGCAGCGACTGGCAGCCACCACCTGATCGGTCAGGTGTTTCTGATATCCGATATGATTGATTGGGTAATGCTCCAACTTTCCCTCCACTAACGTTTTTCAAATAGATGAACCACACTGGTCTGGCCCGTGCCACCCACATTGTGGGTCAATGCCAGGTGAACATCGCCCGGGATTTGCCGTTCCCCGGCCTCGCCTCGCATTTGCTGCCAGACCTCAACCACCTGTGCCACCCCTGAGGCTCCCACGGGATGACCTTTTGCCTTTAAACCACCCGATGTATTGATCGGCAATGTCCCATCAATCTGTGTCATTCCATCCAGAATCATCTGCCGGCTCTCCCCGGGCATACAAAAACCAAGATCTTCCATGGCAATGATCTCTGCAATGGTGAAGCAATCGTGCACTTCTGCCATTTGAATGTCTTCAGGGCGAACACCGGCAACCTGGTATGCAGACTGAGCCGCGCGACAGGCTGAAGGGATGCTGGTCAGATTTTCGCGCGTGGCGAAACCACCATCACTTGCCTGACCACTTCCAATAATATGAATGGGGGTGCGGCTGATTGCGTGAGCAATCTCAGATGAAGCCAGAAGAACCGCTGCCGCCCCATCCGAGATCGGCGAGCAATCAAACAGGCGCAAAGGATGGGCGATCAACGGGTTGGCTTGATCATCCTGCAGGAAATCATCGAGGTCACGCCAATCGGTATTGGATCTCCCTTGGCGAATTTTTTCCATAATGGCCGGTATCTCATGACGGAAATGGGCATGCGGGTTGAGGCTGCCATTGTGGTGGTTCTTGATCGCCACGTATTGCATCACATCCCCCACCCCGCCATACCGGTCACGATACGCATTCGCCATCACCCCGTAGTATCCTGGAAAGGTGAATCCAGCGCAGGTCTCGTATAACATATCCCCTGCGGTCGCCAGGGTATCGGTCACCGCTTCGGTGGGATGATGCGTCATCTTCTCCACGCCTGCCACCAGCACCATGTCAGCCATGCCCGATGCGATTGCCATGATCCCCTGCCTGAGGGCAGAACCTCCGCTTGCGCATGCATTTTCCACCCGCACCGCGGGTCTGGGTGCCAACCCGATCCATTCAGCCAGGATCGGAGCCAGATGACCCTGATGTTGAAAAAGCTCACTGCTGAAATTGGCAAGATATATGGCATCAATCCTTTGCGGATCAATGCGAAAATCGATGCTTGCCATCATTTCAAGAAAAGCCTCAGTCAACAGATCCCTGGCCGAAAGATCCCGAAACACGCCAAAATTGCTCATTCCGGCGCCAACCAATGCCACACTTGTTCCCGATAATGTTCTTCCACCCATAAAATGTCTCTCGCATTAGGGGAGTTTTGGGCGGACTTGCCGCCCAAAACTCCTTCCCTCTATCCCCTGCAGCTTGCGAGGGAACGAAATTTCATTTAACCCCCTTTTTTCCAATGATCCTTCCCGCAGGGTCCACTTTCTCCCTAAGAATCACCAATTGTTCATCAGTCGGCTCAGGAGTGATCCCAACTTGATCGGCAAATTCCAGTTCAAAACCGGTGTTTTGAATTATTTGTTCCCTGGTGACACCAGGGTGCATACTGAGCACCTGCATGCACAACGTTTCAGGATGGAACCCCATCACCCCCATCGTACTGATCACCCGGTAGGGTCCGGTTCCCGGTGGTAGACCGGCAGCTTCACGGGCGCCTGGCCCGTCCAAAAACCCCGGCGAAGTGATGAAATCCACTCTGGGAACAAATTTACGCGGGTCATGCACCATGATGGATACAGTTCGCCAGCACATGGACGCAAAATCATTAGCGCCGCCGCTGCCCGGTAAGCGTACCCGTGGTTGTTTGTAATCCGATCCGATCATGGTGGAGTTCAAATTCCCATACTGATCAATTTGCGCTCCACCCAGAAAGGTGTAATCCACCATTCCGCGTGCACTGGCTTCCATGATGTCGAACATGCTGCCGTGAATGAACGCCCCCGTTTGCGTGGACGAACCTGCCACCGATATGGGCAATCTTTTCATGATGGGAGCCATGGCTCCTGCCTCAAACAGGATCACCAGATGCGGTGCATGGGTTTGTTGTGCCAGCATGGCGGCTGCCAGCGGTGCCCCAGTACCAATCACGGCTGTGCGGTTATCCTCCAGCAAAGCGGCCGCAGCACAGATCATCAACTCCATCAGCGTGTAATTAACCTGATCGCTCATCCGGCCATGTTCCCATTGATGAGTGGGTCGCCCTGCCTGAGTTCACTCAGGCGCGCTTCTCCACCAATTGCACTCAAATACTGCTCAAAATCCTCGGTGTTATGGATATATCGATCCAGAAATCCTTGAAAAGCAGTTTCATCCTGTTCGGCCACCACCCATTCCTGTAAATGCCTTTCGTCTGACGTGTACTCGAAGGGCATTTCACCCGGATAGCTCCCGAAGGGCACGTGGCACACTGCATCCACCTGCCAGTATGGAATGGAATTCAACTCAGGGTTTACCCGTATCTCATCTGTTTCCACAATCCGTTCCGCCGTGAGGATGAGCCGCTTGCAAACCTTCGCCAGATCAAGATCCACAATCGTAATCCCCCGAATTCGGGCATTCCCATATCGGTCAGCTTCATGTACATGGATCACACCGACATCGGGGTAAAGCGCCGGAACCGCCAGAAATTTTTTGCCGGTAAACGGGCAGGTCACAATCCTGCCGGCGCTACGCTCAGCCGTGGCTGACCCCAGCATGGTTCTCACCGGCAAAAAGGGCACCCCCATGGCCGCCGCACGGTAGCGCCAGGCAAGACCGGCGTTGCTCCATTCAACCATGCGCACCTTGCCGCTTTCCATCAGACGCCGCCCATTGGGAGACAACCCTCGCAACTCCAATCCCACTACATAGGCAATATCACAACGGTTTATCACCCCTCCGGCTGCCAGAATCTGGAAGTCGTGCGTGGTGGAATGGCCGCTGAAACCAAGGTCCTTCCTGCGTTTGCGGACTAATTCATGCAGCACGGCTGATGAAAAACGTACGCTGCCAAAACCACCGGTCGCCAGATAATCGCCATCATGAATGAATTGATCCACCGCCTGCGGTACGCTCATCAGCTTGTCGTCCATGGCGCGTGATTTTGAGCGAAAAAAATCCCTGGCTGCGTCCACATCAGGCGGCATGAACAAATCGCCCAATGGTTGCTTTTCCATGTTCGAAACCTTCGTCACCGCCGCAGCCTCCTGCTATCGCTATTTTCTCCCAAGCAGATAATAATGGCTGTTTTCCCACCCAGTCCCCCGATAACAGCAATTACTAATATAGTATATCAAAATTATAAATGTTATCCAGTGTGGATTTCCCCACAATCCTTCATCCGCCCTGGTTGTCCATTGGCAGATGCCTTGTGATGTCAGCCATTGTTCGATAAACTTCACCATGACGGAGGTCAATGAACCCGAACCAGGCTGAAGTATATGAACAGGTTTTTGTCACCCATTTATTCAAACCATGGGTTGAGCATTTATTCGGGCAATATTCTGTCCCCAACGGTGAGCGAATGTTGGATCTGGCGTGTGGAACAGGAGTTGTTGCCCGCCATTTCATCAAACAATCAATGCGGAAGATTTCCATCCATGGTGTGGATAACCACACCGGAATGTTGGTGGAAGCCAGGAAACATGCTGATAACGTCACCTGGGTGGCTTGCAATGCAGAAAGACTGCCTTTTGACAAAGGGTGGTTCGACCTGGTGATTTGCCATCAGGGTTTCCAGTTTTTCCAGGACGTGCATATGGCCGCCCGACAGGTGCGTCGGGTGCTATCGCCAGACGGATACGCCCTGATCGCAACATGGCGTTCAGTCCATCTGCACCCCGTCCATTCCATTATGTGTGCCGGAGTCTCACATCAGCTCGATGTGGCAGCCAGTACTCTTTCCCCCATTTTCGGTCTTTCAGATGAAGAAAACCTTGCAAATATCTTCCGTTCGGTTGGTTTCGGCTCAATCACCCAAACCTCACACACTTTGCCGATCAGCTTTCCTCCTGCAGTAACACAGGTTTTTCTGCGCAGAACCATTCGCTCGCTTGCTTCCAGTACTCAACAATACACTCACATGACATCTGAGGAAAAGAGTCAATTTGTGGATGACACCCTGGCGGCAATATCTGATCAAATCAGTGAATTCACCGAGGAAGGCAGTTTATCCTTCATCATGCACACCTGCCTGACCGAGATCTCCTAACCCGGAATCAAGCTTTTTATGAGCAGCAGCAGGCCCATCCCCACAATCAGGGTCAATATCACACTGCGGCTCTTCCAGGCCACCAGCGCCGCTGCCAGGGCTGCCAACAAACGCGGATTTATCGGACTGATGGTAAAAGCGCCATCCACCCAAAAGATATCCGGCAGGATGATGGCAGAAAAGACTGCCGGGGGAACAAAACGTAAAGCTTGCATAACCCTTTCTGGAATGGCAAGTTTATCCAGCAACAGGATCATCGAGAGGCGGATGCCGTAGGTGATCAACCCTGCGACGAGAAAGGTGATCCAGACATTCATTTTTTCTTCTCCGTTAGAACGCCACACAGAATCCCGATGATGGTTGCGACGACCAGATCCAGCTTGTAGGGCATTCCGTGCAGCACCACCGCAGTGATACCTGCTGAGACGGCTGCCATCAACGCCGGTTTATCCTTCAACATGGGAACCAGTAAAGCAATGAACGTGATGGAGAGGGCAAAATCCAGCGACCAATCAGACGGCACATATAACCCAAACAGTATCCCCAATGCAGTGGAGATTTGCCATGACAACCACAGGATTAACCCAGCCCCAAACAGGTAATGGTAATCGTTTGGATCGGGCTCCCGACCCTCTTTTTGAAAATGAACGATCGCCACTCCGTATGCTTCATCGGTCAATAAATATCCGAGTAGCAGCTTCCACGCAATCGATGCCTTTTGTAAAAACGGACTGATGGACGCGGAGTAAAACAGGTGGCGCAGATTCATTACCAACACGGTCATGACAATCACCAGCATGGGAGCAGTCTGGCTGAAAAGTTCAGCAGCAACAAACTGCGACGAACCAGCGAAGATCATCCACGACATTGCCTGGGATTGCCAGGCGGTCAATCCGGCCTGCACCGCCAAAGCCCCATAGATCATGCCAAACGGCATTACCCCGATCAATAGCGGCAGTTCTGCTTTCATACCCGCCCAGAAAATTTCCCGGCGATTTTTTGCGACGCTGATACCCATTGTGCGTTCCTGTGGAAAAGTAAGATCCTCGAATAATATCATATGGAATTATGGTAGGGAACCTTAAAAGGAAAAACTCCTTCAAATGAAGGAGTTTCCAGGCTGGGGGCAAAGGATTCGAACCTCTACTAACTGATCCAGAGTCAGTCGTCCTGCCGTTAGACGAGCCCCCAGTGTTTTGATTTCCTGTCTTGCGTGCCTATTCTACCACCGGGTTGAAAAATCGTCAAATATCCATTTGGAAAAATTTATCCGCGAATTATGAGCTTTTTGGTTTGCTTTTATTGACTATTTCTGTATAATATTATTTGAAGCGCTGCCGAGACCCAGGCGGGAGAAGGATCGGACAGGGCGAAAAGAGAAAATCAGATACAATATCTTATCGGCATTCAGTGAGCAAGGGAACAATTGATTATGAGCGTGCCATATCATAAGGCACCCACGGAATTTACTTCCGAACGGGCGCCGTTACCCGGTCTACACCAAACACATGCAGCATTACTCGAAGCTGCCAGACAGGATATTCTGGATCGAGGACGGGAACCGGGTGCAGATGCTGCCTTAAAAGTGGTCAGCAAGTTATTCATCCAGGGGAATATCGATCAAGCCCGGCTCAACACCTGCCTCGAGCAGCTAATCAAAGGGTTACCTCATTGGTTTTCGTCTCCTCACAAAAATGGCTCATCCACCACACGTCATGTGCTCGCCTGGTACGATATCTCCAACCCGACCGGTCAAAATACCGTACCCAATCTCGACCATCTTGTGCGCTCGATTCACACACAAAGTATCAATAAAAACGGAGCGCTGGCGCATCTGTGGGTCATCATATCACGTACTGACCAGGCAGAGATCTGGCTCGCCACCCACCGACTGGCTTCTGACGATGTTTCTCATGACCTTTTCTGGCATCAATTATTTTCCCTGTATCAGAATGATACCCATGAGCCGGGAACACCCCCCGTGCCAGCAGCCGTGGACCATCCCCTCCCGCTGCCTGGTTTGGAGGAAATAAAAGAATGGAAGAATCGGTTACACACCGCCAACCAGCCATTGCAAATATCGCCGCAAACGCCGCAAAGCACCAATCGTATCTCAGCGCATTATGAGTTTGAGCTTTCCCCGGGTCTGTCAAACCGAATCCATGAGACAACCAGCCCGATTTCCCGGCAGGCGTTTTTTCTGTCAGTCTTTCAAACTTTGTTATTCAGATATACCTCCCAATCAGATTTCCTGACCGGTATCTGCCTGGATTTACGCAATGACCCGGAGCTTGCCGATACGTTTGCTCCGTTGCAGATTATCCTGCCACAACCGGTTCACATCGATCCATCCATGTCGTTTTCGGAGTTCCTTAAAACCAATCATGAGGAAACCCATCTCTCCCTTCAGCTCCCCGAGGTGGATGAAGTTTTTTTCCGAACAACCATTGAGCCGATTTATAGTGATTATCAATCCCGTTTCTCACACACATTCCAGTATCGAATCGGACAAAACCGCCTGAGGAACGGCGGCGATACCACCTGGCAATGGGTCCAACCATCCGGCGGGCGTTCTGAATATCCACTCAATCTGACTGTGGAAGAGGTGGATGCCTGCTTTTCCCTTTCCTTTGATTACAATCCGGTTCTCTTCAACCCGGCATTTATTGCCCGCATGGGTGGACATTTCATCACGTTGCTTCAGTCTGGCATGGATGATCCCACCCTGAAGTTATCGCGATTACCCATGCTCACCAATAAAGAACGCGAACATTTGATTTTCGGGTTGAACCATACTCAAAAGCACTATGCTGAAACAGCTCAACCCATCCATGCCGGTGTTGAGGAACAGGCAGCGCTCACACCCGATGCCATTGCAGTCATCCAACCAGCGACCACCAGGACTTCCCGACGCGAAATCACCTACACAGAACTAAACGAACGAGCCAATCAACTGGCTCACCGCTTGATCGAGATCGGAGCCGGCCCTGAAAAAATGGTCGGCATCAGCATAGAACGTTCTGTTAATATGATCATCGGTTTGCTGGGTATCCTCAAGTCTGGTGCTGCCTATTTACCCCTTGACCCCGATTATCCCGAAGAGCGGCTCAAATTCATCCTGCAAGATACACAGCCAACTGCCATTGTCACAACATCTGATATTGTTTCAGAATTGCCGGCCGATCTGGCCCCCATGATCTTGCTGGATGGCGACATCGACATCCTGCAAACACAACCACTTCACAATCCAGATGTCAGTGTTGCGCCTGAAAATCTGGCATATATCATCTACACTTCTGGTTCCACCGGCACGCCAAAAGGCGTGGAAGTCACCCATCAATCCGTTGTGAATCATAATCGCGTCATTCTTGATCTGTTTGATTACTCACCGGGGCAGCGGGCAATCCAATTCTCCACGATCAATTTTGACGCCTCGGTGGAAGAAATCTTCCCTCCCCTCATCGCCGGTTTGACCCTGGTGTTAAGGCCCAACACATCCCTGATTTCGGGAGCAGAGCTGTTTGAACTGATTGACGTCGAACAGGTCAATATTCTGGATATGCCCACCGCCTACTGGCATGAGCTGGTTCACGAAATATCCCTGAATAATCGCCGGTTGCCCGGTTGTGTTCGTACCCTGCTTACGGGAGGCGAAAAGGCATCTGCCGAACTCTTGCGGGAATGGCACAAACACGGTGGGGTTAATTCTGTGTGGGCAAACACGTATGGCCCCACTGAGGCAACCATCATCTGTTCGGCATTCATCATTCCTGCCGGATCACCCGTATGGAATGCCTCTGTGGATATTCCCATCGGCAAGCCGATACCCAACGCCTGCTTCTATATTCTGGATGAATTCATGCAACCGGTGCCCATCGGAGTAACCGGTGAGTTGTATGTGGGCGGGTCAGTTCTTGCCAGGGGATACCATAACCGTCCGGATTTAACCACCGAACGTTTCCTGCCCGACCCTTTCCGTAAGGAACATGGCGCCCGCATCTATCGTACCGGCGATCTGGCGCGTTATCTGGAGAATGGCGACATAGAATTCCTGGGGCGTAGCGACCATCAAATCAAGGTTCGGGGCTTTCGCATCGAACCGGCCGAGGTGGAATACATCCTCGAACAACACGAAGAGGTTGAGCAAGCCCTGGTAATCGGGTGGAGTGATAATCCAAAACAGGTCGGTAAACGCCTGGTTGCATACATCAAACTCAATCCATCCAGCAGGCTGACCCAGGCAAAAATCAAAGAATGGGTGGAAAACCGCCTGCCATTCTATATGACCCCATCTGCTTTTGTCTTTCTCGACGCTTTTCCACTGACGCCCAACGCCAAAATCGACCTGAAAGCACTCCCGCCGCCAACAACATCCCAACTGGAGCATGGCGCAAATTACACCGCTCCCCGTAATGAGGTGGAAGCCCAACTGGTGCGCATCTGGGAAGAACACTTGCGGGTCGAGCCAATCGGCATCTGTGATGATTTCTTTGACCTTGGCGGTGACTCATTACTGGCGCTGCGTCTGTTTGGTCGTATTGAACGCGATCTGGGAGCCAGTCTGCCACTCTCCATTCTGCTGAACAACCCCACCATTGAATACCTAGCCGAACTCATCCACTATCAACCACCGGAAACGCTCGAATGGTCAGCTCTGGTTCCCATCCAACCCCTTGGTTCGAAACCCCCCTTCTTCGGCGTTCACGGGTTGGATGGCAACGTCCTTTTCTGGCGCAGCATCACTCGCTACCTGGGCACGGATCAACCCTTCTTTGGGCTGCAAGCACGCGGCGTGGATGGCCTGCTTGAGCCAAACACCAATTATTCAGTCATGGCAGCAGAATACATCTCAGAGATCAAGAAACTTCAACCACAGGGACCCTATTACCTGGGCGGCTTTTCACTGGGTGGTGAGATTGCATTTGAGATGGCACAACAACTCATTGCTGCAGGCGAACAGGTGGCCCTGCTTGTGATGTTCGACACTGAAAACCCGGCCCGTCCGGTTCGCCTGATGCAAAATGACAACGAGGAAGCTCACAATGGGAATGAAAAGCAACCCTCTTTGCCCATACGCATCATCACAAAATTGAAATATCACTGGCTATTAATGAAAGATCTATCAACCCGCGGCAAGCTGGCATATATACAGCACGACCTGGGTGTTCGCCTGTCACGCGCCTATCTGGCAATGTTGGTACGCCATTACCGCAGACGTAAACAACGTCTGCCAGATAACATCCGCGTACAACATATGGCTCATCATCACGAGCATGCCAGCCAAAATTACAACCCACATCCTTACCCCGGAAAGGTCACCCTTTTCCGTGCGAGTGAGAGTATTGCCATCAATCCCCTTGATCACCCGCTGGGCTGGAAACCCCTGGCTCTGGGGGGAATCGATTATTACGTGTTTGATTCGACTCACCGACTGGTGGATGAGGAGTACGCTGAAGAGGTTGGCATGCGCCTTGAGGAGTGTCTGGCTGAAGCGAGAAGCCCATTTGACGAGCTACATGAGTAAGTAACCAGTTGATTAAATCAAAAGAGGGCAACCATCATCGGCTGCCCTCTTGATTTCCTCTTTCATCCGTCTATTGCTTCTCAGTCGCTGACATCCGCTCCAGCAGTCCCATTGCGCGTTCCATCCGCTCCAAAACCTTTTCCCGTCCAATCACATGCATGGTTTCAAATAACGGCGGGCTTACTTTTCGCCCGGTAACCGCGGTACGGAGAATGCCAAATATCTGGCCCGGTTTTCGCCCAAGCTGTTCCACCAGGGCGCGCATTTGCGGTTCAATGCTTTCCACGGTCAAATCATGCGCCGAATTAAGGATCTCATATGCCTGTCGCGCGGCAACAAGACATTCAGCAGCGCTCATATCCCTGGCAACCAGATCGCGCTCGTCTTCCAGGACAATGTCTTCTTCAAACAAGAAACCTGCCAGGTCAGTGGCGTCGCTCAACACGCCCAGGCGTTCCTGAATCAGCGGAGTGATGGCAAGCAACTTCTCATCATCCACCTGATACCCGGCGTTGACGAAAAATAGCTTGATTCTTCTCGCCAATTCTTCCACCGGTAATGCGCGGATGTGCAAACCATTAAAGTGATCCAGTTTGGAGAAGTTAATTGCCGCTGGCGAAGGGTTCAAATGATTCAAAGAGAACTTTTCAACCAGATCGGGCAGGGTGAAGAATTCGGTGTGATCGTCGTAACTCCATCCCATTAACGACACCCAGTTGATCACCGCCTCAGGCAGGTAACCGAGTTCCTGCATGTCTTTGACAAAAATCGAATAACCGTCCTGCATCAAATCGGCGGCTTCCCGTTTACTCATCTTGCCTTTGCCACTGGGCTTGAGGAATACCGAAAGATGCACCCAGATGGGCTCATCCCAGCCAAAGGCGCGCAGGATCAACCCGTGCAGCGGGAAGGTCGGCAGCCATTCAGACCCGCGGATCACGTGCGTAATCTTCATGAGATGATCATCCACCATGGCTGCCAGGTGGTACAAAGCCCAGCCATCTGACTTCACGATGATGTAATCATCCAGCGTGCGGTTATCCACCGTAATGTCGCCGCGAAGAGCGTCGGTGACCGTGGTGGAGCCTTCCAGCGGGGTTTTAAAGCGGATTACGGGGGTTTCACCGGCTGCAATGCGCCGGTCAGCTTCTTCCAGGCTGATGGATCGGCAGGTTCCGTCATATCGTTTGGGAAGCTTGTTTTTCTGCTGTTCTTCACGCATGGCAGACAACCGCTCGGGTGTGCAAAAGCAGTAATACGCCTTGCCCATTTCAACCAACTGGCGGGCGTAATCGAGATAAATTTGTTTTCGCTCTGACTGACGATAAGGCCCATATGGTCCACCGCGGTCAGGACCTTCATCAAAATCAATACCCAACCAGCGCAAACCGTCAATCAATTCCTGTTCAGCCCCCTGCACATAACGCCTGCGATCGGTATCCTCGATGCGCAATATAAACTGACCGCCCGATTGACGGGCGAGCAGATAGTCATAAAGGGCGGTACGCGCGGAGCCCAGGTGCATATGGCCTGTGGGCGAAGGCGCAAAACGAACACGAACAGGTGTGTGATTGTCAGACATGGCGGCTCCGATGTTAAAAACTTCCCCCTTATATAACACACATAATATTAAAAGTCCAGTGACTTATGCCGCGCCGCCACACTCTCCACCAGACCAATCCCCAGAACCAATGATAGAAGCGAACTGCCCCCATAACTGATAAATGGTAACGTCAAGCCGGTTACCGGAATCACATTGAGGTTCACACCAATATTCACAGATGCCTGGAAAAACAACAGCGTGGCAAAACCGTAAGCAATTAATGCCCCAAATGGATCGGCCGCAAGCCGTGCGGTACGCAAACAGCGCAGGATGACGAATATGAGCATACCAACAACCACGCATACCCCCACAAAGCCAAACTCGGCTGCCATGGCTGAAAAGATAAAGTCGGTATGCCTGACCTTTAAATATCTCAACTGCACCTGTGTACTGTGCCCATAGCCCTGCCCAAACAAACCTCCAGAACCGATGGTCACAAGCGCCTGTTCCACATTATATGCGTTGCCATGACGTGCATTGGGGTCTGGAAAAATAAAGTTAACCACCCTGGCTATCTGGTAATCCTTGATAAAGGGTATTTCGATGCCACTGGCAATCAACCCCAAAAACAATCCCAAACCCAACACCCCAAGCAGAGCAAAATAAACCAGGTATTTTGGGGGCAAGCCCGAAACCCACAACATGGACATCCACAACACAAACATCACAATGGATGTACTCAGATTGGGTTGCAGCAAAATCCACAAAACGATGCCGAAGGTAACCAGAAAACTCTGGATGATCCAGCGAAAATCATGCATTTGTGTTTTGGCGTTGGAGAAGAAATTGGCCAGCACGATGATGAGAACAATTTTCGCCAACTCAGATGGTTGAACAAAGACCAGACCAGTATCCAGCCAGCGTGCCGAGCCGTAAGCCACGGTTCCAACCACATAAATGACCACCAAGAACGCCACCGTGCCGATGTACATGACACGCGTCAATGAAGCCCAGTAGCGGTAGTCAATCAACGCGGTGACGATGATCACCACAACACCCATGGCAACAAAAATGGTCTGTCGCCGGTCAAGTCCTGCCAGACCAGCGCTGCCCGCAATTGTTGAGCGGATCATCACAATGCCAAAAACGCATAGAAAGACGACAGCGCCAAACAACCAAAAATCAAAGTTTTTCCAGAATTCACGATTCATACAAGAACTACCCGTAGAACTCGTCGGCAGACGAGCCGTTCCCAATCACCTGCGGCGTTTGATTGGTTTGAGGGGAATATCCGCCACCAATCGTTGTTCACGACCCTCCTGAGCCATGGAAATGCTGACAGAATCAGGGTCAATTTCAATATACCGCGAGATGACATCCAGCAATTCGTTTTTCAATGATTCCATAGCCGCCGGTGTCAGGTCGGTGCGATCATTGATCAACACCAGCTTTAGGCGCTCTTTGGCATTATCAGCGCTGCTTGTATTGCGCGAGGTCAACCGGTCCAGCCAACCAGTCATGTCAGTCCCCTCCGGATCTCAACATTCGCGACAACTTACTGAACAGATCAGATTTCTCCACCAGATCCAACAAGGGCACTTCTTCACCACGCAACCGCCTGGCGATATTGGCAAACGCCTGCCCTGCTTTGGTTTTTCCATCCAACGCCACCGGCTGTCCGCGATTGGTGCTCATCACCACATTTTCGTCTTCCGGCACAATCCCGATCAATTGGATGGCGAGCAACTCCAGCACATCCTCTGCGGTCAACATGTCGCCACGTTTTACCATTGCCGGGTTCAGTCGGTTGATGATCAAACGGGCAGGCCCCTTTTCCTCAGATTCAACCAGCCCAATAATTCGATCTGCATCCCGCACGGCGGAGATCTCGGGATTGGTGACCACCAGCACTGAATCAGCAGGAGCCAGAACGTTACGGAAACCCCGCTCAATGCCAGCCGGAGAATCGATCAAGATCCAGTCAAGGTCAGGGCGAAGTTCATCACATAACCGCACCATGTCTGAAGGGGAAACAGCAGACTTGTCACGCGTCTGTGCAGCCGGGATTAAATGCAATTCAGGCAGGCGTTTGTCTCGAATCATCGCCTGGCGCAAACGGCAGCGGCCTTCCACCACATCCACCAGATCATAGACAATGCGATTTTCCAGTCCGAGTACAACATCCAGATTTCTCAGGCCAATATCACCGTCAATGCAAACCACCTTCTCACCCAGACTGGCCAACGCCACTGCCAGATTGGCGGTGGTGGTGGTTTTGCCCACCCCACCTTTGCCCGACGTCACAGTAACAACTTTTGCGGTCATCTTCCTCCCTCTTTATCGCCCCAGGGTTCTCTTTGAATTTGCCCATCAATAATTCGAACAATTTCAGGTACAGGTTTGCCTTTGCGCTTTTGAAATTCGGCAATTTGATCGGCGATTAACAAGCGGGTGGGCGCAAGATCGAGCGTACAAACCACCGCATCTGCATTTCCATCACAACCGGCATGCACCGAACCGCGCAACTTTCCCCACACCACCACATTTCCCGAAGCAATAATTTCCGCTCCGGGGTTGACATCGCCCAAAACAATCACGTGTCCTTTGTAATTTACCTGAAAACCCGAGCGCATCGTCCGATTCACCATCACAGCAGCTTCACCAGGCAAGTGTGTATCCAGGGGTTTCACCACCCGCTCAGGACGTGGTGTTGGCAGACGGGTAGCCATGCCAAGCGCCTGCGCATTGGTCTCAGTGACGGTCGAATTGCTCAATATTGCCCAAAGCGCAATACCCCTATCCGAAAGACGGTCCCGCAAAGACCCCATATCGCCAGCCCGCAGGATATGGTTGCCCACTTCAAGGGCAACCCTTGCACCGTTGAAAAAGTTGGCCTGCTGCTCAATTTGATTGAACAATGCTTCCTGTAAATCAGGCCAATCTCCTTCACCAAGGGTGACCAGGAGACCATCTCGTATACCTTTTATGTGGATTAACGGACGGATTTCGCTTGCCATCTGCATAATTATACCCAAAGGAGCCAATAGTTAGGGCCCGGTTGTCCCGGTGGTTTTCAAGGCAAAGTAGGCATCCATTACAGCGCGAACCACCGGCGCAGCCACACTGGCGCCCTCACCACCGTTATAAATGAATGCTGCCACGGCAATTTCGGGGTCCTCGTAAGGGGCATACGCCATATACCAGGAATGCGTGGGCCAGTTGCCAGGACTGCATAGATTTTTTTTCTGAGCCGTATCATCACAATACTCGGCTGTTCCGGTCTTGCCCGCCGTTGGAATTTCCATGTCGGCAAAAACATCCTCAGCCGTACCGCCGGCAATGTTCACCAGGCGCATCCCCTCCTGTGACTTCTCGATCACCCATGGCTCCACCACCTTATACTGCCCGGTGGGGATCATGTTCTCATCATAGATCATGATGCGCGGGTCTTTGGTCAAGTCCCACTTGAGCACTGGCTCAAAAGGCTTCACCACGTTACCCTCTGAATCCAATACCCGGTGCACCAGTGTGGGTTGCATGTATTTGCCATCGTTGGCTATCACCGCTGTACTGATCAACACTTGCAGCGGGGTCGAAAGAATATACCCCTGGCCCATGGTGGCAATATACGTATCACCAGTCGCCCAGTTCTCACCCACATTGACACGTTTCCAGTTTGGGTCGGGGATCAAACCATCTTCCTCACCTGGCAGTTCAATGCCCGAACGAGCACCATAACCAATGGCGCGTGCATACTCCCCCAATCGCCAGATACCCAGGCCTTCGGGCACTTCATCCTTGTAACCGCCACCCACCTTGTACCAGTACACATCGCAAGACCAGGCTACACCGTGGAGAAAATCCACCATACCGTGACCGGCTTCCTCCCAACACACATAATCTCGATCAGAGCCAGGATCATTGGGTGAGAATTTTTGCAGAATGGTGATCTTGCCGGGATCTTCCACCTTGTATTCAGGTGTCACTATCCCTTCGTTGAGAATTCCAAGGGCAGCCGCCATTTTGAACACCGAACCTGGGGGGTGTTCGGCGGAGATGGCATGATTGAACAATGGCCGATTGGGATCGCGACTGAGCTGCTCATAATAGTATGCAGGGATCAGACGCGCCATGCGGTTATTCTCATAGGACGGCAACGAAACCAGAGCCAGTATTTCACCGGTCTTGGGGTTCATGGCCGCCACCACACCATTGGTCATGCGTTTTTCATTCAGATACGCATTCCATCCATCCATTTCCCGTTGCAATGCGGTTTGTGCTGCATTTTGCAGGCGGGTATCAATGGTCAGTTCAATGTTATAACCGGGGATCGGCACCTGTGGCTCGGTCAGATCGCGCATTTCCTTGCCAGCCACATCCACTTCAACCAAACGCTCCCCGTTTGTTCCACCCAACAGGTCCTGCAAATAGGCTTCGATACCCGCATAACCCACCTTGTCCCGCCCGGGCACAAACCCCTTGCGCTGATAATACTCCTCCTGTGTGGCAGGAATGGGGCCGAGAAATCCGATTATTTCTGCCGTCAACGCACCGGTTGGATAATCCCGGATCGGCTCGATCTCCACCCCAACTCCTGGCCACAGGCTGGCTTTCTCCTGAATGGTCATTGCCACTTCGCGGCTGACGTTGCATTTTACGCGCACAGGTTCAAAAGGCGAGTTGGTGTTTGCAATATAAACCACTTCGGCGATCCCAAAATCATTTTCACACGGCTTAAAACCGCGTACCTGCTCCTCGTTTGTGGCGTCACCGGCGGTCACCGGAACATCAATCAGTTTAGACAGCTCAGTATATATTTCCTGTACCGTGCCAATCAGTGCCAGATCGGCATTGTCTGGCAACTCCAACTCCTTGTCCACCTGGTGATAGGCAATCCATACATCATCCGCATAAGTGGGCAGGTAAGCCGGGGTAACAATCACGTTATATGATGCCACATTGCGTGCCAGCACATAGCCATTGCGGTCATACACAATCCCTCGTTGCGCCCTGGTGCTGACTTTGCTGATACGGTTTTCTTCTGCCTGTTCAAGATAATTGGGACCGTCAATCACCTGCAGGGAAAACAATCTGAAGGCAAAAAAACCAAAAACACCGACGATGGCCAGGTAAAACAGCCCCAGTCGAAGGAAATCAAAATGACCGCTTTGTACTGATTGAGCCAGTTTCATGCTTCTTCCTCCTGCACGGGGCGCATCCAACTGTGGATGTCAGAAACCAGTGCATATACCGGTAATGCCAGGATCAAGTTCAGAAATGTGGAAGGGACAATAATGAGACTAATACTCTCGCCCCAGGGCAGCGGTGTACCCAGGAATTTTAGCAGCACCAGAGTGACGCCATACAACAACAATGAACCAACAAACGTCACGGCAAACATTGCCAGTACGGGCATATGCCATACCCGTCGCTGCATCAAACGGGATGCAACAGTGACCACCAGATACACCCCCAAAGGCGCCATGAATGGCGTGGCGGAAACAAAAGAGACCAGCAAACCGGCGATTAACGCCCAAACCCAAGCGAATTTGGCCCCATCCTGTAACGACCACGCCACAAGTACCACCAGAACCAGGTCGGCAGTTCCATTTAATAACGGCAACCTGCTGACCACCGCCGTTTGCAGGATGACCAGCACCACCAGAACTGGAAAGGATAAGAGAATGGAACCCATGATTTTATGGAGCCGGGGTGGGGATCAACGGATTAATATCAACAGGTCGGAAGTTGGAAATGACCAGCACCGCCCCCAGGTTGCGAAAATCAACCACGGGCTGAACGGAGGCAGTCTGGAATAAATCGGTCTCACGCCTGCGAACACTGACCACCTGCCCCACCACGACATCCGCCGGATACGAACCACCCAGACCCGATGTCAATACCAGATCCCCCTGATTAACCGTGACTTCCTGTGGAATGAGATCAAGCGTAATGTCGCCGGTGACCGAACCGCGCAAGACTGCTTCGGCATCCACAGACTGCAGATACACATTAACAGAAGAACCCGGGTCGGTGATCAACTGCACCCTGGCTGCGTTGGAGGTCACTGCATCCACCCGTCCCACCAGGCCTTTTTCAGTGACAACAGGCATGCCTGCCAGAATACCATAATCCGACCCATGGTCGATGATGATGTAGCGCAGGAATGGGTTGGGATCCACCCCGATCACTGCCGAAGCAATGTACTCATTTTGAGGGCGATCACGGGCGAAATCCAGCAGGGCATACAACACATTGGCTTCACGCAATTGTTGCTGCAACTGGATGATTTGAGCCTGCAGATTGGAATTTTCGTTTTCCAGTTCAGCATTTCGCTGCCGCAGACTGGCAACATCTTTTGGAACCGTAAGGAACTCGTAGACTGCCGTATAGCGGCTGGAAACCCAGCGTTGTGCTGCGACCAGTGGATTGACAGCCGAATCCATTGCCGGGTTGAGATATCCTGAAAATGCCAGGACGATCACACCCAGCACCACCAGCAGCAGAGCCACAGGCTGCCAGATTCGCGAAGGAATGTTTTTCATGTCAGAGATCAGACTTCAAACTATAAAAACCCAACAGACAGGCTGATTTTACCGTGAGCCTGTTCGTTCCAATGGAACAAGATATTGCTTTTGCTGGTAGGTTTCCAGATTTTCGAGGATCATACCAGCACCACGCGCCACACAGGTCATGGGGTCTTCAGCCACCCACACACGCAAATTAAGCTCATCACTCAACCGCTCAACCAACCCCTGAAGCTGCGCCCCACCGCCTGCCAGACAGATACCAGACTCGATCAGATCTGCCACGATCTCGGGTGGCGCTTCGTCAAGTGCATCCTTGATGGTGTCAACAATTACCTGCACCGAACCAGAAATTGCTTCGCGAATTTCCACCGAGGAAATCTCGATTGCCTCGGGCAGACCGGTGATTAAATTACGACCACGCACCATCATGGTTTTTTCACTCGGCAATGGATACGCCGAACCAATCACCATTTTAACCTGTTCAGCCATTCGTTCGCCGATAAACAGGTTGTACTTGTTGCGAATATATGTGATGATATCCTGATCCATTTCATCGCCGGCAACGCGCAAAGAACGCGAAATGACGATGCCCCCCATGGATAATAGCGCCACCTCAGTGGTGCCACCCCCAATGTCAACAATCATCGTACCCCGGATCTCAGAGATGGGTAAACCCGCCCCAAGCGCGGCTGCCCTGGGCTCTTCGATCAAGTACGTCTCTCGCGCTCCCGCAGCCATGGATGCGTCATAGACCGCGCGCTTTTCCACTTCGGTTGCGCCACTGGGAATTCCAACCACAACCCGCGGACGCGGCATGGGAACAATGGTCTGCTGATGAGCCTTGCCAATGAAGTATTCAAGCATCGCCTGGGTGATCTCAAACTCAGAGATAACCCCATCCCGTAATGGACGGATGGCGACGACATTTGCCGGAGTTCGACCAACCATTTCCTTGGCCTGTGCTCCAACCGCCAACGAACGGCGCGTTCGTTTGTCAATGGCCACCCATGAAGGCTCGTTGATCACAATACCCTTACCGCGAACATTGACCAGGGTATTTGCCGTTCCCAGGTCAATGCCTATGTCAAGAGAAAATAACCCCATCAGCCAATTGAAGGGATTGATTGCCAAAATTAGCTCCTTGGGACAGATAATGGCTGTTTCACAATTTCAGAATTTTTATTAGAAATCCGAAAAAATTATACCATACTACCCCATCCCCTCAACATGGTGAAGTCGCAATAGCGTAAATGAAAGATGTTGCTGATTTTGCAAGACCCCACTTTTCACTTTGTCCGCGCGGTATCGGCATCCTTGCTGATGAAAAAACCTTGCACGGATTCCTTCCTCTTAGTATAATACTTTCGCTCGCGGGCGTAGTTCAGTGGTAGAACGCGTGCTTCCCAAGCACGATATCGTGGGTTCGAATCCCATCGCCCGCTCTAATGCGCCTGTAAGGCGCATTTTTTATTGCCAGTAAGGAAACTGTAAACGCCTTTTTAATCACAGTTTGCATTTTTGAAATGGCTCCCCCGCAAGGTGTGATTCGCATAAATTGTATAATAAATCAGGCTTGCCGTATTGGGTTGGCGAACGTGCGCCTTTTCCATCTGGCATTCTCATGACTTGGTTATTCCTAATCATATGAAGCATTACTCATCACTCCGCAACTGCACCACATGGCGTCCCTCCTCAGGGTGGGACAACCAGCAAACTGATTCCAGAGGAATTCAATGACCGCGACAATTTTGCATGTTGAAGACAATCTGGAGAATCGCATCCTCGTTCGCCGGCTGCTGATGGCCGATGGATATGAACTGCTCGAAGCCGAGGATGCCTCTCAGGCATTAACCATGTTACAAACCCATCGGCCCGATCTGATTCTTATGGACATCAACATGCCCGGCACCGATGGCTACACTCTAACCGCAAAAATTAAAGCCATCCCCGGCATGACCAATGTCCCCATTGTTGCCATTACTGCCAATGTTATGAAAGGCGATCGCGAAAAAGCCCTGGGCGCCGGCTGTGACGGTTACATCGACAAGCCCATTGACATTGATCGCTTTGGCACAACTATTGCTCGGTTCATCAATGCCAGTTGAACCGGTGAAATCTGACAAGGAGTGAAATTTTTCAATGTCTGATAACGGCAATCATAACGATCCGCAAACCAAACCGGTTCGTAAACCGCTCCAAAAAGAAGTCACCATTCTGGTGGTGGAAGACAATGTATCCAACTTTGTATTGATCGCCCGCATGTTGGGTTTCCTTGGAATTCACTGTGAATGGAAGACCAGTGGTTACGAGGTTGTTGAATACGCCGATACCCTTCCCCGCCTGGATTTAATCCTGATGGATATCCGCCTCCCATATGAAGACGGGTACGGCGCTCTAAAAAAAATCCGCCAATCCATCCGCCTGCGGGATGTGCCTGTGATTGCGGTGACTGCTGAAGCCAGCATCGAACAAATGAATAAAGCCAGGGCGTCAGGGTTTAATGGCTTCCTTGGCAAGCCCCTTGATCCCGATCGATTTCCCGATCAAATTCAACGTTTGCTGGCCGGCGAGGCCGTTTGGGAAATGAACCAGAACGCGTGAGTTGAGGACAACGACCATGGGTTTTTCGGTTGGCAGGACGAGACAGTCAGGACAGTTCAAAGGCAGTCTGGCACGCCAGTGGGTGATATTCATCCTTTTGCTCTCACTGCTTCCGGTATTAATGCTGGGCACAACAACCTATTTCCGCTCCCGTCAGTTGTTACTCAGCCAGATCCGCGAGCAAATGCAATCGGTCACCCAAACCCAGGCAAACCAACTGAAAGACCTGGTCAGTTCCGGCCAGCTCACAGTGGATAAGATTGCCTCTGACAGCCGGTTGACCGGAGCCGTGAACAAACTGATGGACGTTCCCAATGACCGTCTATCGCTCGACGCTGCCCAACTAACCCTGCGTGATTATCTGGAACGTTCTGGCAAAGGGGACCAGGTCCTTTTTGACGAATTAATGATCGTCAATCTAAACGCAAAACTGCTGGTCACCACCAACCCGGATTGGGGAAAGAACAACTATTCCGATAATTACGTAATAAAAAACTTACTGGGAAGAAACAAGTCCCAGGCCTTCTTCAACCCTGCCCCTTTCTATTACAACAAATTGGTGCTGTTTAGCGCCGCAACCATTAAAGATTACTCGGGAAATCCGATTGCGACAGTCATCGGCTCCTATAACTCAACGGTACCGCGCTCTTCTTTGGTGGCAGCGGGTGGGTTCTTCCCTTCTGCAACTGCCTATTACCTCACCAATGACAACATTATGTTGGGTATCAATCCATCCGAGCAGGAACTAACCCCCCTGCAATCCATGCCCGAATATCAGGACATGGTCCTGTCCAAAGTGGATCGCATGGAATTGATGGGCACTTTCAATCGGTACGAAACCTATGGCGATATCGATGCGTTCAGTTACATCCTGTGGATGCCAGAACTTTCCATGGGGCTTGTGTTGGAAGTTCCACAACGCGTCGTCTTTTCGCAACTGGTAAATTTATCCCCGTTAAACTTATTAATCCTGATCAGCACGCTGTTGATCACCGGTGGCCTCACCTATCTTTTCAGCTTCCGCATTGTCCAACCCCTGCTCGACCTGGTTCGTCACGCCCACAGCTTTGCAGAAGGAAACTGGTCTCAACGGGCGAGGGTCAATCGAAATGACGAAATCGGTCTGCTGGCTTATTCATTCAACCGCATGGTTGAGCAAATCACCGATCTGTACCGTTCACTGGAACAAAAGGTGGCAGAACGCACCGAGCAAATTCGCCTGGCTTCAGAGGTGGGGCAACTGGCCACATCTTCCGCGGAGCGCGGTGAAATTATCCGCAGAACAGTGGAACTGGTGGTGGAACGGTTTGGTTACCTGTACGCTGGCATGTATTTGCTGGATGATAGCGGATTGAATGCCGTTCTTATTGAAGAAAGCACGAGAAATTCGTCCATCAAAGGAAACAAGGGAGTCAGGGTTCGCCTAGGCTCGTACTCCTTGATTGGTTGGGTGCTGGCTAACAGCAAATCACGCGGCATCGGTGATATTGCGCTGGAGCCCAGTTACCAGGAATTGATGGTGGAGACAGCCCAGTCGGCTTTGGCATTGCCGATCATGATCAGTGATAAGCTGCTGGGCGTGCTGAATGTACAATCCACTGCCGTTGAAGCCTTTGATGACGAAACGGTATCAGTTTTACAGACCTTGACCAATCAAGTGGCAGCCAGTCTCGAAAATATTCGCTTGCTGGAAGGCGCTCAGGTCAACATTGAAGAGACTGCCCTGCTCTACCGCTGTGGACGCCAGGTGGCCATGGCGAACAATGAGACCGAGGTTCTGGGTCTGCTCAACAACACCCTGAACAACACCCGCTATGTGGCTGGTATTTACGCCATTGAGTTTGACCACATCAACGTGCTGTCCATCATTGATGCACAAACCCCCACCGGTCAGAATACCGCAACCGGTATCAGTCTGCCACTGCTCAATGTAGCTGAACGTCTGACGAATGTTGATCATGTGATGATCGACAACCTGGCCAAACCAAATGAATTTGAAAACATGCTGACCTTCTTCGTCAGGCGCGGTTGCCGCTCGGCGGTGGTCTTCCCCATTCGCGAGGGTGACCAACTGGCAAAGATCTTGATCCTTGGCGAACGCGATGGTGTACCCATCACAGAAACCGGCCTGCAGCCGTTTACAAACCTGATGGCGGTCACCTCCAGTACACTTTCGCGCTTCCGTCTGGTTCGCCGACTGGAGGAATCCTACAAGCAACTGCAAACTCTGGGTGCAATCAGCCAGTCCATTTCGGTGGTGACTGATCTTTCTGTAATCTATCAGAACATGCATCGCGAAATTTCCCAGTTGCTGGGTAGCGGGCTTGAGTTTGCGGTCATGATCTATGATGAAAACGCTGTGACCATCCAGGCTCCGTTTGTGGTGGAAGCTGGCCGCTATTCATCTGTTGAACCATTCCCACTGGGCGAAGGCATGACATCACATGTCATTAATACCCGCCAGACCCTGCTGATCAACCGTGATGCCCAGCGCCGCAGTATGGAGTTGGGCGCGAAAATTATTGGCCGTTCCGCACGATCCTGGCTTGGCATCCCGCTGCTTGCAGGCGAATCAGTGGTTGGTGTCATCGTCATTCAGGACCTGGAACGAGAAAATCGCTTCAAGGATGAAGATGTCACCCTGCTTGAGACCATGGCGCCCCAACTGGCCATTGCCATCCGCAACGCGCAACTGGTCACGGATATGCAGGCTGCCCTGCGCGCTTATGACCAGGAACGCTTCTTCCTTAACACCCTGCTAACCAATACACCCGATCAGGTATATTTCACTGATCAGGAAGGCCATTACATCCGTGTCAGCCGCTCATTCACCCAGGCCATGGGAATGGAGTCGGACGTTCAGGTAATTGGCCGCACACCTGCCCAGATTATTGAATCTGAACAGGGTATGGACTTATTACGAACGCAACTCGAGATGATCTCCTCAGGCCAAAGTGCAAAGGAAGTGGTTGAACATTTCAACCCCGGAGAAAATAACGAAAGCTGGGCGGTCGTCTCCCGTATCGTAATGAGGACCAGCGAGGATGAAAATGTTGGCCTGCTCAGCATTTCTCATGACATCACTGACATGAAACGGGCTGAGGCAGTTGCCCAAAGGAACTCCCAGCAGATCCGCACTGCCGCAGAAATCGCCCGTGACACAACCGGCACTTTGGTGATTGATGAACTGCTCGCCAAAGCGGTCAACCTGGTTCGCGAACGATTCGGGTTCTATCATGCCTCCATCTTCCTGCTTGACCCCACCAACCAGTATGCCATCCTGCGTGAATCAACCGGCACAGCCGGTGCGCAAATGAAAACCGCCGGTCATCGTCTGGCGGTTGGCTCACGTTCCATTGTGGGGCGGGCAACCGAACAAAAACAGGCCATGGTGATCAACGATGTCACCAGTGATCCTGCCTACTATGCCAATCCATTGCTTCCCGATACCCGCTCTGAACTGACCATTCCCATGATGATCGGCGACAGGGTGCTCGGCGCATTGGATGTGCAATCCACACATGTGGACGCCTTCACACCGGAAGATATTTCCATCCTTCAGATTCTGGCCGACCAACTCGCTGTGGCAGTGATGAATGCAAACCTGTTTGCCAACGCCCAGGAGAACCTCTCGCTGCACCGTATGCTGCACACGATCACTTCCCAGGCTGCCGCAAAAGGCAATCCCGAAGAAGTCCTTATCGCCACCACCCAGACACTCAAATCCTCCCTTCCCAACTACCGCATCGCCTTCTTCACACCGGATGAATCAGGCCTGTTCCTGAACGTGCGCGCCTCTGCCGGTTATGAGGGCGTGGAGATGGGCTCCATGGTGACTGGCTTTGGCGAGGGCGCTGTTGGTATGGCAGCAGAGAACCAGCAGTCGGTGGTTGTCACCGACCTGGCAACCGATCCGCGTTTCTCAACAGAAACCAGTGACGCAATCTCGCAGATCGCCGTGCCTGTTTTGTACTCAGGCAATTTGTTGGGTGTACTGCTGATGGAAAGTCCCAAGGTGGCTGCCTTCGACGAAAACGACCAGGACATAATGACCACGCTTGGTAACAGCCTGGGCGCCATCCTTTACAACGCTCAGCTAATTTCAGAAATTCGCCGCCAGGTGGAACATCAACGACGTATTTACGATGTCACCAGCCGCATCCGCCGGTCAGTGGATATTCAGACCATTTTACAAACATCGGCAGCCGAAATTTGTCGTGCGGTGGGTGCTGGGAAAGCGTACATCGAGTTGATGCCAGCCGTGGAACAAAGCCACGCCGAACAGCCTTCCATGGGTGGAAATGGCAGCCAGCCGCATGACGAGGAGGAACGTTGATCAACTTCTTTCGCTCGCTTCTCCCCGGTACCACACCAGCTTATCTGAAAAAGAGTGATGAGCTGCTGATCCTGCGTGAACGGATTCTGCAACTCATTGCCCTGTATCTGGCCGGTTTTGGCATCATCACTCTAATCGTCACCGTACGGGATGCTGTCATTACTGATGATTTTGTCAGCCTGATCGTTTACGTCATTGTGTTTTCGGCAACCCTGTTGATTGCAGTCTTCCGAACCATTCCTTACCGGTTGCGGTCGTTTTTATTGCTGTCAGTAGTGTTTGCCAGTTCTGTTTTCTCCATGTACGAGTATGGCTTGGGCGGCAATGCCCGTATTTTCATGTTCACCATGTCAGGATTGGCCGGGATTTTCCTGGGTGTACAGGCAGGTGGTGTTGGGCTTTTCGTCAGCATCATCACCATGGTGTTGTTTGCCGCCGGCATGGTTACCGGTTTCATTCCTGCACCTCCCCTTGGCGCCAATGCAGACCCGCGTAATCTGGCGGACTGGATCCTGGCGATTGTCTACTTCACCCTGCTTGCCTCCACTGTTTCCATGTCCACTGGTTCATTGGTGCGCGGCATGGATGCCACATTAAAAAAGCAACAGGAAACCGCGCGCGAACTGGAAAAGGAACGCGAGAGTTTGGAGGGACGCGTTCAGGAACGCACCGATGACATGATGCGCCGTCTGACCCAACTTCGCACTGCAGTTGAGGTGGTTCAATCGGTCTCAAGTTTGCTCGATCCGCAAGAGCTTTTGCAACGGGTGGTCACCCTGTTGCAGGAGCGCATGAACCTGTATTATGCTGGTATTTTCCTGGTGGATGAATACCAGCAATACGCAGTCCTGCGCGCCGGTACAGGCGAAGCCGGTAGAAGAATGCTGGCTGCCGGTCACCGTTTGCAGATTGGCGGTTCCTCGATGATTGGTTGGACCGTGTCCAATCAGAAAGCACGTATTGCTCTGGATGTTGGTCAGGAAGCCGTGCGCTTTAATAATCCGGTACTGCCCCTCACCCGTTCCGAGCTTGCCATTCCCATTCGTTCATCCGGCAAGGCGCTGGGCGCCATGACCATTCAATCCACTCAGCCAAACGCATTTGATGATGCAGATATCATGGTGTTCCAGGGCGTTGCCGATAGCGTGGCGGTTGCTCTTGAAAATGCCCGTCTGTTCCAGCAAACCCAGCAAAACCTTGATGAAATTCGCGCCCTCAACCAGCAGTATCTTGGCGCCGCCTGGACAGAGATGGTCAACATTCATGGGCGTTTGCAATACTCATATGAAAACCCATCCGGTTCAACCGGTAATGAAATGAGTGTCCCCATCACCCTCCGCGATCAGGTGATTGGCAGGATCACGCTGTCAACCGCAGCGGGACAACTCTCTGAAGAAGAAAGACAGCTCGTTGAAGCCATCACCACTCAAACAGCTCTGGCACTGGAAAGCGCCCGCCTGTTGGAAGAAACCCAACGGCGCGCACTTCAAGAGGAAAAAGTCAACACCCTCACCACCCAGTTCTCACGCGCCATCAGCATTGAGGAAATATTGAAAATCGCCCTTACCGAGCTTGGTCAACTTCCGTCAGTTTCAGAGGTCGCGGTTCATCTATTACCCCAGGAACAGTCAGCGGACAATGGGGAAAATGGTCATAAGCAACTACAGGGTGTGGCATGAACTCAGATCTTCATCTACCCGCATCAAGAGAACAGTCAGCGCCGATCACCCTTCGCGCTCTCCAATCCCGTATTCTTCAAACCTTGCTGTACGGCGCTGTGGTACTCGGCTTTTTGCTGCTCATCGTCACCACAGTCCAGTCTGCGGTTACCCGCGACTTCGCCCTGGTGGGGTTGGGTGTTGGCCTGTTAATTGCCGTGGGTGTGGTTGCGTTCAATCGCAACCTTTTCAGTCATTCCATACGAGCACTGGTTTTCCTTTCCATATTGTTTCTCGCTGGAGTACTCCCCTACATTGATCGGGGTTTCAATGCTTTCTCATTGATCACCCTGGTGGTTGTGCCCATCCTGGCATTATTGCTGGTTGATATCTTTTTTGCCATTGCCCCTTCCATCATCTGCCTGATCTCGCTGATCATATCCAGTGTATCCAGCATTGGTGGCACACCGTTAATTACCTCCCAACCGGGTCAGTTTGTCTCCATGTTGGTCCTGTACATGCTTTCCATGGCGGCGCTGATGTCGACCATCAGCCAGTTGCTGCGCCGGTTGGAGCACAGCCTCACCCACCAGTCCACTCTTGCCGAACAACTCTATGCCGACCGGCAGGATCTGGAGACCCGCCTGGATGCGCAGACCGTTGAACTCAACCGCCGCTTGGACGAGTATGAAATCAATGCCGAAATGGCAAGGATGATTACCCTCACATCCTCTCCGGTTGAAATCCAACGCGAAGCTTTGCAGATTATTCATCGTCGAATGGGTCTGTATTATGCCGGTATTTTGCTTGTTGATGAACGTGGCGAGTATGCAGTACTGGAAAGCGCCGTTGGCAACTCTGCAGTGGAGATCATCTCGCAGACGTATCGTCAAAGGCTGGGTGAGGTTGGCCTGATTGGTTATGTAATCAACCGCAAAACAGAACGTCTGGTTTCTGATGTAACCTTCGACCCGTTTTATGCTGCTCACCCATTGCTGCCTGATACCCGCTCAGAACTGGTACTACCCCTGATCATTGGTGATGAAGCCATCGGCGCGCTGGATCTTCAGAGTGACAGACTGGCTTTCTTTACCCCTGAGATTGTCAAGGTTTTGCAACTTGCCTGCGCCCAACTTGCCGCCGCAATCCACACAGCCCGCATTCTTGCAGATACCAGCATGGAATTGGATGAATTGCGCCATACGTACCAGCAGATGACACGTCAATCCTGGAGTCAGCACTTGTCCATGACACGCCGGCAATACTCCTATCGAATGCGCGATCAAGAAATTCAACCCGCCCCGGCCGATCCAATTCACATGAGCAGCGCCCTGCAATCTGGCAAGCCCAGCATCACCCCATCAGTGGATGAGAGCACCGGCCAACCTTTTACCATCATCACCCTGCCCATTACCATGCGCCAGCAAACTTTGGGAGTCCTGGAAATTCGTTATGACGGGTCCACTGTACCCCAAAACTTGCTTGAACTGCTCGAAATGACCTCAAGTCGCCTCTCTCCGGCACTGGAAAATGCCCGCCTGCTTGAAGAAATTCAGCTTCGTGCCGAACGGGAGCACCTGGTCTCCAACATCACCTCACGTGTTCGGGCGGCAACTGATATTGAAGCCATTCTGGAAACCGCGGCAAGTGAGTTGGGCAAGTCAATGGGTGTGGCCGGGGTCGTCGTTCAATTGAGAAATCAAGAGGGTTAAGGTAGAGGACTTATGTTAGTGGCAAAACCTGAACAACCCATCGATCTGCAATCCACCACCACCAGGCGACTGGAAAGAATTGACCTGCAATCATTGCTGGCAATTTTCACCTTTGCCCTGGGTGGAATTCTTGGCGCCGGTGCGATTTGGATGTTCTCAAAAACAGCCGCTCTGCCGCCTGATGACAACAGCTACTCCTCATTCCTGATCCTCTCTGTTGCCTTTACCCTGGCAGCACTGCTCATTCTCGCATCGCAATCCTCCATCCTGAACAACCGTCCGGCGATCCGATTATTCATCCTGATCATTTCGGTCCAGTCGGTTTTGGCATTGCTGGGTCTTCTGGTCGATGATATCGGCATCCTTTCCGCTCTGCTGGCAATGATATTTACCGCCATCATCGGCTTCGCATCGCTTAATCGCGGGTATGGTGATACCGCCATCACCATCGGCATCTTTGGGGCCATTGTCATTCTGGTTTTAAGCCTCTTGATCACAACCACAAAAGTCGATATCCCGGAATTCTTGGTGTTTATTCCGGCTCTGTTGGGGTTGCTGGTGATGATTTACCTGGTCATGATGGCCATGGAATTCATTGTTGCCACCCTGCGTGTTAAGTTGGTGTCGGCTTCGCTGGCTCTTGCCTTGATCCCATTAGCCTTGCTCTCCATCACCCAGTCACAATTTACGCGCGATTCGCTCTATCAGCAAAACTATGACGGTCTCAATCTGGCAGCACAAAAGACAGCAAATGAAGTTGATGAATTCATCACCAATACGCTTAATACGGTTGCGTTGAATGCCAACATGCCTGCATTTCCGGCTTACCTGAATATGGATTCTGAGATGCGGCCGGGCAGTGATGAAGAAGCCGACATTCAAACCGTCTTCCAGGCAATGCGCAACTCACCCAACAGTTCCTATATCCTCTCCATCGGCATCATCAACAACGCCGGACGGAATATTTTCGACACAAAACAAGACTTGATCGGTTTGAGTGAAGGCTCCACTGATTATTTTGTTACTTCTTATCAGAGTGGACGTGGGTATAACAGCCCGGTCCTGTTTGACCGAAACAACGTCTCTTATATGATCTTTTCCAGCCCCATCCTTGGCCGCAGTGGTTCACCGATTGGGGTTCTAAGAATGAAATACTCTGCGCAGATCTTTCAACGCTTGATCGAAAGCAACCGCGGTCTGTTTGGGTATCGTTCTTATCCCATCCTGTTCGACGAAAACTTTATCCGTCTGGCCGATGCCTCGAACCCGGGATTAATTTACAAACCCGTGAATGAGCTAACCATTCCGGAACGCAACCGCTACATCCTCACCCAGCGCCTTCCATTGGACTCACTTCCGGATGAAGAAGGCATCATCCGCGAAATGGAGACAGCGCTGTTAAATGCTTATACCAACCCCGACTTTACTTACCAGCAGGAAACGAGTGAAGTTGAAACAGCCGGCTCGGTCATCCACGCCAGGGAAATGCCGTGGTACGTGGTTTACATCCAGCGCCAGGATTTCCTCACATCCCTGTTGCAGGAACAGGGGCGCCTTTCCTTGTTGGTCTCAACCCTCATCGCCAGTATCGCAGCCCTGGCTTCCATGACCATCTCCAGAGTGTTGTCACAACCCATTACCCAGCTCACCCACACTGCCACACAGGTTACCTCTGGAGACCTGAACGCCAAGGCTGAAATCCGCAGTAATGACGAAATCGGAACCCTGGGCGAGGCTTTCAATGAGATGACCCGCCAGGTTTCAACCCTGGTGAATGAACTGGAAGATCGCGTGCAAGCCCGTACCCAGGAGCTGTACCGGCAGAACCTGTCACTGCAATATCGTACCCAGCAGCTCCAGACGGTGTCTGATGTGGCTCGTTCCATTACCACAGCACAACAACTTGATTATCTGCTGGATCAGGTGACCGGTCTGATCAGCGAGCGCTTCAACTTCTATCATGTGGGTATCTTCCTGCTGGATGAACTGGGCGAATTTGCCGTGCTTCGCGCAGCCAACTCTGAGGGCGGCAAACGCATGCTTGCGCGCCAGCACCGCCTGAAGGTGGGTCAGGTGGGTATTGTGGGTTATGCCACCGGCGTGGGCGAGCCGCGTATCGCGACTGACGTGGGTGAAGACTCCGTTTATTTCAACAACCCGGACCTTCCCCTCACACGGTCAGAAATGGCTCTGCCGCTGAAGACCGGTGAAGTCATCATTGGCGCTCTGGATGTTCAATCAACCACTGCCAATGCCTTCTCCACCGAAGACATTGAACTCTTTTCCATTCTGGCTGACCAGGTGGCTGTGGCCATCATGAACAATCGGCTATATGAAGAGACCACCCAGGCTCTTGCTGAAGTGCAGGATCTGCACCGCCAGTATTTGAGACAGGAGTGGCAGCGTGAAAGCAGTGAACGCGCCCGCAAGAGTTACATGTACACTCCCCAGGGAACCATTGCAATTGATGAGGTGCGCCGTCCGGAAATTGAGAAAGCCTTTGCCAGCGGTGAAGTGGTGGAAAACACCAGTATCGAACCCGATGCACCGGATAGCACCGTGGCGGTCCCCATCCTTCTACGTGGTGAGCCAATCGGCGTGATCCACATGCAGGAAAAAGAAAAATCGCGCACATGGAATGAGGAAGAGCTGGCGGCCATCCAGTCAGTGGCCGATCAGATTGCTCTGGCAATGGAAAATGTCCGCCTGCTTCAAGAAACCACCCGTCGGTCTGAAAGAGACCGCAAAGTGCTTGAAATTACCAGCAAAATCCGCTCCACAAATGATCTGGGCGAAATGTTAAGTGTGGCTGTGGAGGAGTTGCAACGTTCCTTGAACGCAACGCGTGCACAGGTGATCCTCTCGCCCGGTCAGACCACTTCTGAGAAGCGGGATGAACATGTTTCTGGAAATGGGAATGGATCCAACGGCCATCATGGCGGCGAAGAAGCCGTGGAATAAGGATAGACCATGTATCGCATAACGATTTCCAACGAAAAAGGCGGCGTGGCCAAAACCACCACAAGTATTTCCCTGGGTGCGGCTCTGGTGGAACATGGGAAACGGGTTCTGCTGGTTGATCTTGACCCGCAGGCCAACCTGTCGCTTGCGCTGGGTTATGAACCGGTCAAGGTTCAACGTTCCATGTCCAATGTTTTTCTCGAAGACGCGCCGCTCTCATCTACCATCGTCAACACTCGCGTTGAGGGTCTCGATCTGGCTCCATCCAAAGAGGAAATGGGCATGGCGGAGCGCTTTCTGCCCATGCGCCATAACTACGAATACACGCTTCAGACTGCCCTGGAACAGGCCAATCTTGATTATGATATCGTCATCTTCGATTGCCCCCCTGCGCTGGGTGTGATCACGCTCAACGCTTTTGTCGCCGCAAATCTTCTCTTGATTCCCACTCAGGCGGAATATTTTTCAGTGTATGCCCTTCGCAACCTGATGGGTTGGATACGTCGGGTGCGGGCGCAATATAACCCCAGCCTTACCTACCGACTTTTGCTGACCATGTACGACCGGCGCAATCGAACACATCGGGTGCTATCCGAGCAACTACGCGCATCGTTTGACAGCGGTGTGCTGAACACCATCATCGAAGTGGATACCAAATTGCGTGAAAGTCCAATCGCGGGTGTGCCCATTTTCATGCATGCCCCGCGATCCCGCGCATCGTATCAATACCGGGTACTGGCCCAGGAGATTAACGATTATGTCCAAGAAACGATTGTACAGCCGGCTTGACACCCTGTTCACCGGCATGGATGAACAATCTCCAGTGCTGCCGGCTGAAAAACCGGGCGCCCTGGTAGGATGGACATGGGAATCCAGCGTCGATGGCGTTTACCGCAGCATAAGCCCCGAGGTTGAACAATGCCTGGGCATTCCTGCCAGCGCCTTCCTGGGTATGCGTGTGACCGACTTTGCCGTCGATCCGAATTATCATGCACGCATGGCTGATTTGTTCTCGCCCACCACCCAACCGGTTGACGATGCCATTGGTTTTTTGGATCATGCAGGGGCACAAATTCCGGTGCGGGTGCACGTCTTTCCACGCACAGGTGATAATGGGCACTCATCCGGCTGGCGCGGTTTCTGCCAGCTTATCCCCAAGGGGAAAACTGGCTCCCAGTTGGTCGTCCTCACGCTGACGCCTGATTTCATTGAGCCGATCACTCCGTCCATTTCCCATACACCGCAGCGGCCCAAAGCGCCGGTCCAACCCTGGCCTGTGAATCAAGAGCCTGTCACTGGCACCCCAAACCTTGAGAATATCCCCATTTCACATCCAGATATCCCAACCGGTATCGTCATTGAGGATGGAAAGATCAAACCAGGGGAAAAACCCCTGACGCCTGCCGGACAGGTTAGCTTGCAGGAAAACCGGGTTGTCGTACAGCCGTCCGGGCAGGAAGGTCCTGCCACAATCGCCCTGCCTTTTCAGTATGGACAGGACGGCAAAGGCTTGCTGGAAATTGTCGCCGATGACAACCGTTTGTGGTCTGAGGATGAGAAGTTACTGGTGCAGGAAGTGGCCAACCAGCTTGCCCTTGCCATTGAAAACGCCAGACTGTACGCCGTGGTTCAACAGGAACTGGCTGAACGCACCCGCGCCGAACAGGAGATTCGCCGCAGGTCAGAAGACCTGGCCGCCCTCAACCGGGTTGGACAGGAGCTGAGCCGCCTGGCCAGCTCAACTGAAATTGTCAATATCGTTGATAACACCATTGAAAGACTGGCGGGCAGCCAGAACTTGATCATCGGTTTGGTTCAAGCCCAACAGCTTACCTTCCCGCTTTATCGGGTCAATGGGAAACTTACCCAGCCAGCAAACGATGATCCCATCCGCCAGGTCATCCAACATGCGCTCCAAACCCGCAAAGTGTTATTGTTCAATGATCAAGTAACTGAGCGTTTGGAGCAAGTGGGCATCACCGACTTGCTTCCGGTTCCCATGTCGCTTCTGGTAATTCCCATGCTGGCCGGCGACCGCCCCACCGGTGTGGTGGTTCTGCAGGATTACACAAAGAAACAGGCCTTTTCAAGCATCGTGGTGGACCTGCTCTCCACAGTGGCTGCGCAGGCAACAACCGCCCTCGAAAACGCGAACCTGTTTGCTGAAATCCGCAACGCCCTGGCATCCATTGAAAATCGTGAGCGTTACGAGTCCAACGTCGCCCGCGCCGTCGCCACGCTGACCGAGTTCGGTTCCCGCTCACTACACGAAGTTTTGTCCATCCTCGGCCAGGCTGCCCAGGCGCATCGTGTTTATTTTGCCGAGGTCAGGGAAGGCGCGGATGGACCGGAGTGGCAGGCAGCCGCCATCTGGACCGACCCAGCATTTTCTGATCGCCTGGGTTCCACCCCCATCCAACATATACCCGTATCCCAGTTCGCATACTGGGCGTCACGCTTGCAGGAAAACGGTGTCGTGTCCGACCCCATTGAAAAATTACCGCAAGCAGAACGCGATTTCCTCACCTCCCAAAACATTCTGGCCAGTTTGCTACTGGCTGTGCCGGGCAAACAATCTGTTTCCAGCTTCATCGCATTTGATCAACTGGAGAACAGACGCCCATGGCTGGCAGAAGAAATCGGCGTATTGCGGGTTGCCTCAGATGCCCTTTCCAACACAGTCATCCGCGAAGACCTGCTCGAACAGTTGCAATCATCGCTGGATGAAACTGAAAATCTGTACAATGCCAGCCATCGTCTGGCGCTTGCCAACGACATGCAGGAAATGGTGGCAGCCATTACATCGGGTATGCAACCATCCCCCATTAACCGGGCTGAGTTGATCCTGTTTGACACCGATGGTATGGGACGCCCGGTGGGTATGCGGGTGGAGGCAACATGGCATAGTGGCCGGGGTGCTCCGCCTGTTTCCGTCAATACCAAACTGGACATGCAATTATATTCACGATTGTTGTTCGGTTCAGCACCAACCTTTTATGATGACGTGGCAGATTCCACTCTGGATGAGTCCATGCGCACCACATTGCAGGAAGCCGGGGTACGCTCCATGGCAGTCCTCCCGTTATGGGCAGCCCGCAGGCAGACCGGTGCGTTACTCCTTTCTTACAACGAATGGCACCATTTCAGCGGTCGGGAGATCCGCTCATACCCGCCATTGATTGACCAGATGGCCACATCCATCGAAAACCTGCGCTTGTTCACTCAAACACAGGAAGCCCTGGCCGAAACCGAGCAGTTGTACCACATCAGTAGCGGCATTGCTCAGGCACGCGACGCCCAGGACCTGATTATGCTGGTGGCAAAAGATATTCTGCCCACCCACAGCGAAAGGGTCACGTTGATCCGCGTGGTGCAGATGAGTGAGAACCTGCCTGTGGAATTGGAGATGGTGGGCCACTTTGAAAAAGGCAAAGACTACCACCGCCTGGGTGTCCACATTCCCATCAGCATGTTGCCGCTGGCTTCCCAGATCGGCGTTGACCCCCTGACGCTGACTGACGTGGCAGCATCAGGGTTGGATGACACCAGCAAAAATACACTGATCCAGTTCAACATCCTTTCCGCCTGTATTGTGGCTTTGAGATCCGCAGGTCGGTTGACCGGCATGTTGATTGCTTCGTCCTCCCATCCAGCCCAGTTCGATGCTGAACAGGTGCACCTGATGCAGGTGGCAGGCAACGGTATCGCAGTCGCTCTCGAACGCCAGACCCTGCTGGAAGAAGCCCGCCGCCGCGCCCTCGAATTGGAGGCCGCCGCCGATATCGCCCGCGATACCACCAGCACCCTTGCGCTTGACGAACTCCTCAGCCGTATCGTGAACCTGGTGGCTGAACGGTTCACCTTTGACCATGCTTCCATCCTGCTGATGGACGACAACCATTTGCACGCCGTTGTGGCTGAAGCCACCGGTGAAATTGGAGCGGTCTTAAAACAACAGGGGTATCGCGTGAAAGTGGGTGCGCGATCAGTGGTCGGTGCGGTTCTGGCAAAGGGCAATACGGTCACCGTTAATGATGTGGAGACCAGTTCTTTCTACTCGCCCACCCCACTGTTGCCCAACATTCGCTCTGAAATGGGCCTGCCGTTGAAATTGGGTGATCGCATTATTGGTGTTCTGGATATTCAAGACAGCCAGCCGAACGCATTCTCGAACGACGATATCGCCGTGCTGCAAATTCTGGCTGACCAGATTGCCGTCGCCATTGATAATGCCCGGTCTTATGCCCTGGCCCAAAAAGCCATTGAGGAAATGCGCGAGGTTGACCGCCTGAAGAGCCAGTTCCTGGCGAACATGAGCCATGAGTTGCGCACACCGCTCAATTCCATCATCGGCTTCTCACGCGTCATCCTCAAAGGCATTGACGGTCCCATCAACGAAATCCAGGAACAGGACCTCACCGCCATTTACAATTCAGGCCAGCATCTGCTTAACCTGATCAACAACATCCTCGACCTGTCCAAGATTGAAGCCAACAAAATGGAAATATCCATTGTGGAAATGGATATGGCTGAGATCATCCGCAGTGTCATGTCCACCGCCATTGGCCTGGTCAAGGACAAACCCATTGAGCTAAAGCAAGTCATCCCGGCTGAACTGCCCGTGGTCAGTGGTGATGCCACCCGTATTCGCCAGGTATTGCTCAACCTGGTGTCCAACGCCGCCAAATTCACCGAAGAGGGTTCCATCACAGTTGAAGTGGAGGAAACCCGGAGTGATGATGGTAAACCTGAAATCATGGTCAAGGTCACCGATACCGGTTTGGGAATTGCCGCCGAAGACGAGGGCAAACTCTTCCAGCCGTTCTCACAGGTGGATGACTCACCCACTCGCAAAACCGGTGGTACAGGTCTGGGACTTTCAATTTGCCGCTCGCTCATTGAACTCCACGGCGGCCGCATTGGTCTGTTGTGCTCAGAAATCGGCAAGGGTTCCACTTTCTATTTCACCCTGCCGGTCACCCGTCCCATGGAAGAGCCTGCTCCAGCCGATGATGGTGGCCAACTGACCATTCTGGCAGTTGATGACGATGCCCAGGTCATCCAATTGTATGAGCGCTATCTCCACCCGCAAGGATATACCATCATTCCGGTCACCAATCCGCAGCAGGCGCTTGAGAAGGCTCTTGAGGTACGCCCCATGGCGATTACGCTGGATATCATGATGCCGGAAAAAGACGGTTGGACCGTTCTCCAGGAATTAAAGGGTAACCCTGTCACCCGCAATATTCCGGTGATTATCTGCAGCATCCTTGAGGAAGAGGAAAAGGGCATTCAGCTTGGCGCTGCCGATTACCTGGTCAAGCCATTCCTGCGCGAAGATCTCTTGAATGCCGTCAACCGTCTTAACCCCGATGGAAGCATCCATAACATCTTGATTGTGGATGACGACGAAGCTGATCAACGCTTGATCCAGAAGATTTTGGATGAAACCGGACACTTCAACATCTCGCTATCCAATGATGGCGAACAGGCATGGCAATCCATCCAACAAGCCGCTCCTGACGTGGTCATCATGGATCTGTTTATGCCCGGATTGGATGGTTTTGGTTTGCTGGAACGGCTTAAACTGGATCCAAAATTCAGCGCCATTCCTGTGCTGGTCATCTCAGGCGCAGACCTGACCGCCGAACAACATCATCAGCTCGCCCAGTTTGGTCAACACCTGTTTGCCAAGGGTTATTTACAGGAAACCGAACTGCTGGCAACGCTCGAAGCCGCATTGAACAAAATCCGCGGATAAACCAACAGTACTCAAGGGTGGTGCAATGTCTGTAAACTTAATTGTAGAATGTCTTGATTGTGGTTATCGCACCAATTATTCACCCAGCGTCAATGCCTGTGCATCTTGCGGCAGTATGTGGCGTGAAGCCCGTTATGACTACAACCGGCTTGCCGTTGACATTCCCAGGTTATTGCCATTTCGTCCTTTCAATATCTGGCGCTACAGTGAGTTGCTACCCATCCAGGCGCCGATCATGGAAGTCAGCCTGGGTGAAGGCGGCACACCACTGATCAAAGCCAACAACCTGGCCATGATGCTCGGTTGCCACAACATCTTCATCAAGGATGAACGTCAGTGTCCCACGGCATCCTTCAAGGATCGCCAGGCGGCTGTCACCATCACGGCTCTTCGTGAAGCCGGTATATCAGAGATGGTGGTGGCATCCACAGGCAACGTGGCCATATCGTATTCGGCATACGGAGCCAGGGCAGGGATTAAAGTATGGGCAGTACTGACCAGTTTGGTGCCAGCCGCAAAAATGCACGAGGTCGCCATCTATGGCTCCCAGGTGATTAAGGTCACCGGTTCTTACGATCAGGCGAAACAATTTGCAGCCGAGTTTGCTCGACAACGGGGGGTTTATTTTGACCTGGGCGCACGCAGTATTCCATGCGTGGAATCCATGAAAACCATGGCATTTGAAATAGCCGAACAATTGCCAGCCGGTTTGGGACTGATCCCTTCCGGACTGCTTACCCCCCAGGTAATGTGGCGCTCGCCCGATTGGTACATTCAATCCATCAGCGGCGGAATGGGTCCCCTGGGTGTCATGAAGGGCTTCAAGGAAATGAAAACCATGGGGTGGGTTGATCACCTGCCGCACATGGCGCTTATTCAGGCAGAAGGCTGCTCTCCCATGGTGCGCGGCTGGAAGGAAAACCTGGAAACAGCGCCGGTGGTTACACAGCCATCCACAATCATTGAAACCCTCGCCACTGGCGATCCCGGCAGAACCTATACCGAACTGCGCCGCAGGATGCTGTCAGAACATGGCGGCGTCTTTGAGAGTGTCACAGACGAAGAAGCCATCCGGGCCATGCATCTGATGGCAAAGATGGAAGGTCTGTCAGTGGAGCCTGCCGCGGCTGTGGCATTCGCAGGGTTGATCAAACTGGTACGCGCTGGAATCATTAAACCCCACGAGGTGGTGGTGGTCAATTGCACGGGCCATACCATGCCGATTGATGAGAACATCCTTGGAGATGGCTGGGCGAAGGACGTGGTCATGCCGTCCAGATCACAGAGCCAAAACAAAGAAGAAGGCTTGCTGGCTGCCCTCAGCTACGTGGGTGCAGAACGCTTCCCCCGCATCGCAATCGTGGACGATCAACCAGAAGTCCGCCAGCTTGTTCGCAGAATTTTGCAATCGCAAGGGGAGTATCAATTGTTTGAAGCATGTAATGGACGTGAGGCGGTGGAACTTGCCGTCAGGGAGCACCCCAACCTGATCATCCTTGACCTGATGATGCCAGAGCTGGACGGGTTCTCCGTACTCGATGCCCTGACTGCCAATCCTGACACTTCTGACATTCCAGTGATTGTCATTACAGCCAAAGAACTGACCCCTGCTGAGAAACAACGTTTAAAGGGGCGCATCCAATCCTTAATGCAAAAAGGCGACTTCATGAGCGATGAGCTTCTTGAGGAAGTCAGGGCATTACTCCACGAGTAGGAAACCAAAATGGCTTATACCCGCACCCGCGCAACCGGTATATCTGCCGCGCTTCTCTCGGCAGTATGCCTTGGTTTGGCGCCTGTGCTGGGAAAGGTGGCATTGAGGTACGGTTTCACTCCGCTGGCGGTGGTTGCTGTTCGCACCACGCTGGCAGCGGCAATGATGATGCTGATGATGTTGATCTTCAATCGGAAATTCTTTTATATCTATCCGGTTGGTTTAATTGGTTGTGTGTTGGCTGGTTTTATCAACGGTCTGGGCTCCATTCTCTACTACAGCGCATTAAGCCGTATGGATGCCGGTTTGGGCCACATGCTGTACTCTTTTTACCCCATTTTCGTGGCTTTATGGTTGTTGATCGACCGGCAGTCCATCACACCGCTCACCCTGTTTCGATTGGCGTTGTCCATACCGGGCATCTACCTGCTGGTGTCGTTTGGCAAACAACAGGTTGATTGGCTTGGCGCCGGGTTGATGCTCGGGTCGGCTGCGCTGTATGCCCTGCATCTCATCATCAATCAACGCGTGTTGTTTGAGGTGCCGGCTCCCACAGTCACCCTGTACACGCTAATCTCCATGGGGCTGACCGTGCTGGTCTCCTTCCTGATCTTTGACCGGCAGTTCCCCCCTGCCAGCACCCATACAACATGGTATCCCCTGATCGGTATGGCGTTTTTCACCTTCCTGTCCAGAGTCAGCCTGTTTACCGGTGTCAAGCACCTTGGCGGCTTGCAAACCGCCATGCTGGGTCTGGCTGAGGTATTCGTCACCGTGCTGATTGCCATTTTCTGGTTGGGTGAAAGTCTAACCATCCCGCAGTGGTTGGGGGCTTTGTTACTGGCAGCCTGTCTTTTGCTGGTCGGCTTCGACCGATATACTCCGGAAAAAAGAAACACCACTGGCTGGCTTTCGTGGCTAAATCCCCCTCAAATGCCTACGTCAGATTTCCCGTGGAAACCGAATTAACTATGGACCATCCGTACCGGTTTGGTCACCCCTCCAACTTTCCCTCAAAACAATAACCCGCTCCCCGCACAGTATGGATCCATTTGTCCCCACCGGGAACCTGATCGATCTTTTTTCGCAAACGACTGACAATGGTGCGAAGGACCGCTGCCGCATCCTTTTCGGTGGTCTTGTACCCGTGCATACTCATTACGATATTGGTATAAGAAATCAGTTCATTATGTCTTTCCAGCAGCACCTGGAGAAAAATGGTTTCTGTTGGGGTTAACACCAGTAAATGGTCATCCCATTGCACAATATGTTTGCGAATATCTATCTGAACGTTGTTCTGTAATTGGTATATATATGGTTTTGTTGAAAAATCATATCGTTCTTTACTCACCCCATCCCGGAGATGTTTCCCATCTGTTGTCAGTACCCGTTCCAGGCTTCCCAACAACTCTTCGTTGGTTAATGGCATAAGAAGTAAATCATGCATGTGCAGCCGAAGAACATTCAGGGCAGTCTCAAATGTCTTCCGGCTGGTCATGGCAATGGTTTTCACTAAAGGGCAACATTCCAATACCTGGGAAAGCACTCTGGTCCCCTGATCATTCTCCATATCCAGATCAACCATTACGATGTCAAATATTTCACGTTCCAGCAAGCCTTTCACCCGGTCGGCTTCGGCCGTCCTTGCCAGATAGCCGTGCTGTGTCAATATTTGCTCGATCAACGCTCGATCAGCTTCGTTGCCGGCAACGATGAGAATCTTAATTCCATTCATAACACCACCCGGATTCAATGTTGCCCCTGGTTGCAGGATGAATCTACGACTGTCCCAAATTCGATGGAGATGCGACCTTACCCGATTCCCCCATTGCCCCCCTGTCAAATCGGTATCCCTCATTATACATGAGGGATTATTGTCCACCTAACGTTTTACAAGTAATTTAATTTCAAAATCATATCAATTATTTGAGTACATACCTTATGTCCATATAAAAGGTGACAATTCCCCCAAGGATAATACCGTCGTTCGGATATAATATCATTATTGTCAACATTATTTGGAGCCCTATGGAACTAGAACTCTTTTTATTGCTGGTCGATGATGATGAGGATGAATACTTCTTACTGAAGGAGACCCTGCGGGAGATGCAAACCATCGTCCCCGGTGTCATTTATCATCTTGATTGGGCTAGTGATTACGACAGCGCACTTTCAAATGCCAGATCAGGCAGGTACGATCTGTATCTTGTGGATTATTACCTGGGCAGCAGAACCGGTCTGGAGTGGTTTCAAAATATTTCCCAAGAAGGCTCCTCTACTCCCGCGATCCTCCTGACCGGCCAGGGCAGTTATGACCTCGATTTACGCGCAATGCAGGTGGGTATCTCAGAATACCTTCTGAAGGATCAACTCACGCCCTTCATCCTGGAAAGATCCATCCGATATACACTGGAGCGCGCCAAAACCAGGGATGATCTGGAAGACCGTGTTCAGGAACGAACCGAAGCCCTGGCAGCCACAAACCGTGAATTAAACGCAGAAATTCATCGCCGTCAACAAATCCAGGAAGCATTGCAGGTCAGTGAAGAGCGTTTTCGTGTGCTGGCTGAGACCACCTCTGCAGTGATCTTAATCATTGACGGTGAGAATAAAATCCAATATGCCAATCCGGCAGCCAGATTTGTTTTTGGTTTTGAGCCGGATGATATGCTTGGACGGGTTTTTACCGATCTGGTGCATCCCAACTATCACATGATCTTTCAGCCTTCTGACATGGAAGAGAACTGGGTTTCCAACCGCTTTGAAATCAAGGTGACAAAGCGCGACGGGGAAGAACGATGGGTGGATGTAACCTTTGGCATGATTAAGTTTGCCGATGAAAAAGCCCGCATTATGACCATCTTTGACATCACCGAAAGAGAAATAGCCGAACAGGAGTTGCGGGTGGCAAAATCAGAGCTGGAAAAGCGGGTGGAAGAGCGCACCGCCCAACTGGCTTTATCCAGCAAACGCGCCCAACAGGCTGCCCATGAAGCATCTGCTCGCGCCAATGAACTCGACGCAGTCATCCATGCCATCCCATTGGCTGTGATTATATACAATGAACACGGTGTCCCCATCCTGGCAAATCCGGCAACGTTGCAATTATTTGGTTTCAACCCGGTCAGGATGGATCAACAAGATATCGTGAGGCAATTGAACCTGCGTCACCAGGACGGCTCCATGGTAACACTGGAGAATACCCCCTTCTCATGGGCCACCCAGGGACAAACTGTAACCGGCAGGCGTTTTATCATGACATCCTCCGGCCGGGATCTGACCCTGCTGGTCAATGCCTCCCCCATTATCAATGATCAGAAATTAACCGGCGCAGTGATGGTGATGACGGACATCACCGAACGCGAGCAATTATTGAGTGAAATTAATGCCCTTTACAAGGCAACAACTGCGCTTGTTCAAACACTGGATCTCAACACATTGCTCACCCAGATCCTGGATGCCGCTCAGAGCGCCATCCCTGCCGCAGAAAAGGGCCGCCTTTTCCTGCTGATACGGGAAACCGGAGAGCTGGAAGTCAGGGCAGAACATAATTATTCCGATAGCCGAATATCGCGGATCAACCCGCGTTTTTCAAAAGAAGTGGCTGTAAGAGCTGTCACAGAGAAACATTCCATCATGCACCATACCGATGTCGGTGAAAGAGGCTATGCATCTGAGATTGTTTCCCCGTTAATGTCTGGGGATCACGTCCTGGGAGCGCTGTCCTTGATCTCCACCCGTGATCACGCCTTCTCAGAGTCAGACCTTAATCTCCTGACTTCTTTTGCCGCGGCCACCACTGCAGCCATCCATAATGCCATGCTGCATGCCGAAGTGCAGCGCCTGGCAATAACTGATGTGCTAACCGGCTTATACAACCGCCGCGGTTTTATGGATGTGGCTGAACGCGAACTGGAACGAGCCAATCGTTATCATTCGATCCTGTCCATCATCATGATGGATATTGACAAATTTAAAGAGATCAACGATACCCACGGACATGCAATCGGAGACAGGGTGTTGACCCATGTAGCGGCTCATGTTCGGTCTGTCATCCGCTCCAGCGATACCATCGGGCGCCTGGGCGGTGATGAATTCGCCATCCTGCTGCCTGAAACCGAACCCGAACTTGCTTTCCGTATTGGCCAACGTATCGTTCATCTCATCAACAATTATCCATTGGTTGCTGAAACAGGTCCCATTCCGATAACCCTTAGCCTGGGAGTTACCCGGGCATTAACCAATACCCAATCGCTTGGTGAAGTTCTCACTCGTGCAGACGAAGCTCTGTACCGGGCTAAAAGAAATGGCCGCAACCGTATAGAACAAACCTGAATCAGGCGGAAATCATGCGCATACAGACCTTTCGGTGGGTCACAGGTGTCATGATGACGTTGATAGGAACCGTCATTTTGGTGGTTCCCCATCAACTCAATCAAATGGCATACTCTTACTTCATTCTCCATAATGAACTTTGGGGAGCCCTCTTTTTCTCCGTTGGGATACTGATTACAACATCCACCACCTTTAAACTTCCAAGGTGGCTTTACACCTTGTCGTATTTATGCGGTGCAAGCCTGTTTGGTATCTTAATGGTTTCCTTCATGCAATTCACCCGCCCTTTGTTTGTTTCGGTGCTGGCGCCATTTTGCCTTGGGTGCATCCATACTGCATTTTCTCCGCTCAATGAAAACGAAACTCAACAAGGTGGGGTAAATCTATTTACTCTGCTGTTTTCCATCCAGACGTTTTCAATCGGCATTGTTTTGTTCATTGCCGGAGATGTCTATTCCTCACCCACCTTTTTTGTTCCTGATAACTTTCCGCGCATATTTGGTCTACTCTTTTTTGCGTTAAGCGTTGCAGCTTTCCTGCAAACCCTTTTGGAACGAAAAAAATCCGGGAAGCCGGGTAATATTTTGGTGGTGTTATGTGCATTGTTTAACAGCACCTACCTGATATTTATTGCCAGCTTTGGTAAACCATCCAATATCTGGATTTCTGTTTCCATTTTTGGGTTCTTGTCAATCGCTTATTTGTTTTTCTTGTGGCTGCATAGCGTTGGAATCAAAATCCAGCGTCGATCCTTTCGGTTACGGGTATCGTTGATATCGTCCATTATGATTCTTACAACCATTGTCATCGCCGTGACCCTGTTTGTTTCAACTGAGGACGATACACTGACCCGGGTGTTCATTAATCAACAAAAAGAAACAACCGTAACCAACGCAAGTGATTTGGAAAATCAATTTAAGACCATTCAAACCACTCTTCGTGTGATATCCAGCCGGCCCAATTTGTTGTCGATGTCCACAATTCAACAAATTGAGTTCCTCAACCAGTACGCCCTCTCTTCCACGGCTCAATCCACATACTCTCTTTATGGAGCAGAAGGCTTTTTGATCGTCAGTACATCACCTGAAACCATTTACGATCTCAGCGCTCTGGATTTCTTTAGCCATATAAGGGCCAGAAAAAACGGCTTGAGCGCGCTCGTCACCCTGCCAGGCGGGAATCAACCAGGCATATTAATTTCTGCACCGATTTATAGTCGCGGAGAACAGGCTGGTTTCGTTTGCGCCACTTTCCCGGTGAAGTCCATACTGGCCAAATTCAATCGCCCTTATTCCAATGGTGGATGGTCATATTACCTGGTGGATCCCCTCAACAAGGCTTATGTTCATGACAGTGAGCAAAGTAATGACAAGGTTGTGATCCTCGCAGAGAGTAATCCATACCTGCTCCAATCCACCGATATTTTTTCCAGTGGGGAGCAATCCGGGGGATTTATCTACCGCGCTCCCCCTGATCGTGAAGATATCATCACTTATTCATCAATGACAGACCATGGGTGGAGTGTTGTTCTGGAATATGCCACCAGCAGCGCCTATGCCGGCATCTACCGGACCAGGGACATGGCGTTTGCGTTCATCCTGCTCGCCATCCTGTTCACCATCGGTATCGGCATGTTGCTTTCCAACTGGTTGGTGCAGCCCATCAACCAGCTTGGCATGGCAGCCAGAGCCATAGCCATTGGCCTGGCCCCCCTGCCTCTCCCACAGAGTTCGGTGGATGAAATCGATCTTTTAAGTTCATCCTTCAAGGATATGCGGGAAAGATTGCATCATCGCACCATGGAACGCGAAGCGGCATTAAAGGAATTGGAAAACCAAAAAATGCTGCTCGAAGCTGTGGTGCAGCAGGCAGAAAACGCCATTTTGGTTGTGGATCTTGAGGGCGTCATACAGGTTGCCAATCGCCCCGTCCTGGCGATGATGGAAGACCTGGCAGAAGATCGCCCATTCTGGGAACATTCCATTTGCAGCTTTATCGACGAAAATGGACAGGAAATACCCAATGCAGCCCTCCCATAGAGACGGGCAGTGCAGGATGTAACTGTCCTGGATCAACGCATGCGTTATCGAGGAAGGTTGGGTCATTGGGTGGAACTGCTGGTTTCAGCCGCCCCTTTAAAAAATACCCGCGGTGAGATGGTGGGTGCAGTATCACTCATTGTCGATGTAACCCGGATTGTTGCGGTGGAGCAGGAATTGCGCGTCCTCAACGAACACCTGGAAGAAATAGTCGATCAACGTACACGTGAATTGCGTATCAGCGAAGGACGTTTACGCCGTCTGGTGGACTCCAACATTCTGGGAGTATATTACTCATTGGAAAATGGAAGAATTATTGAAGCCAATGACAAATTCCTGGAAACAATAGGATATTCTAGAGGGGATTTGTTGGAGGGAAAAATTGATTGGAATCAACTTACCCCCAGCGAATATCATCAAATCGATCAACTGGGCATTCAGGAAGCCAATCGTACAGGTACGTGCACACCATATGAAAAAGAATACATTCACAAAAACGGCCATCGGGTTCCCATTTTGATGGGTTTTGCGGCTCTCGAAGACACTCCGGGTGAATTTATCTGTTTCCTGCTCGACCTATCGCCCATCAAGATGGTTCAGATGGAACTACTGGAATACGCCAGCCGGCTCGAACGCAGCAATCGTGAACTGGAAGCCTTTGCATTTGTAGCGTCCCATGACCTTCAAGAACCTCTCCGGAAAATCCAGGTATTTGGAGATCGATTGGCGGGAAATTTGGATCACTGGACGGAGGATGAACGCAATTACCTGACACGCATGTTGAATGCCACTCGCCGGATGAGAAACATGATCGATGGCATGCTTTCCCTTTCAAGGGTAACCACCCAGGGAAAACCCTTTCAGCGGGTCAACATGAATGAGGTCTTCCGTGAGGTGCTTTCGGATCTGGAAAACCTGCTGGAACGTGAACATGCCGTCGTTAAGGTTTCAGATCTGCCAGAGATTGAGGGAGACCCTGTACAAATTAGACAGTTAATGCAGAATTTGATTGAAAATGGTGTAAAATTTCATAAGATCGGGGTATATCCACAGTTGACCGTGGAAGTTGAATACCCTCAGGAACAATCTGGAATGGTGATCTTTGCCATTTCTGATAATGGGATAGGTTTTGATGAGGCCAGTAGCAAACGCATTTTTCAACCCTTCCAGCGATTACACCCCGCGGGATTGTACGAGGGAAGCGGCATAGGTCTGGCAACGTGTAAAAAGATCGTGGAAAGGCATGGGGGCATCATCACGGCGACAAGTCAGGTAGGTGTGGGCAGCACCTTCAGAATTATGTTGAAACTGACTTGATCTTGGGAGAGGGCATATATCATGAAGAAAGATCACCGCAGACACAAGGTTATTATTATTGCTGAAGATGATCCGGATGATCGCATGCTGATTCGGGAAGCCCTGACTGAGGCTAACATCACTGGCGACTTGCGCTTTGTGAACGATGGAGAGGCGCTGATGGATCTGTTGGCTCAGGACGACGCTGCATCCATGACCCAATCAGTGAAACCCGAGCTGATTCTCCTTGATCTCAACATGCCACGCAAAGACGGCTGGCAGGTACTGCGTGAAATAAAAGCCAACACGGAGTTATGCTACATACCCGTGGTCATTTTAACAACCTCCAATCAACAGGAGGATGTCCAGCGTTCCTATGAGCTGGGCGGAAGTGGATTTATTACCAAACCGGGTTCGTATGGTGAATTGGTGCAAGCATTGAGAAATATGCAGCAATACTGGTTCCTAACCGTAAGACTTCCCTCATAGAGGGAAGTCTTTTTTATTCAGCCAGGTCAGGTTGTTCGCGTTCGCCGATATCGCAGGGAGCCTTCACCACCACCCTGACGCCCTTGCCCGGTGACGTTGTGAAAGACACCGTCCCTCCAACCGATTCAATCCTCTCCAGTATTCCAACCATCCCCAGATGCCCTTTCCTCGCCAGGTCAACCCACTCATCCGGGAGATTGAAACCAATTCCATTGTCGCTCATCTCCATGATCACCTCATCGTCCACGATTCGCATGGACAAATGCGCCTCATTGGCTTTGGAATGGCGCACGATATTATTGAGTAACTCCTGATAAATACGGAATAAAGCCATGCGCACCGGTGGGGCAACCCGCTCGCCATCGTGTTCTAGATCCAGCGAAAAATTAATCCCCGCATTGCGTTGCTTAAAGGTCTCCATGTGGGACAAAATGGCTTTTTGCAAGCCAAACGGTGCAAGCGCGGGCGGGCGGAGATCGTAACAAAAAGTGCGCAATTCTTTAATTTGGTTCTGAATTTGCCCCATAATTTGCCGCAGTCGTTCAGCTCTTTGGGTTTCATCCGGCATATCAATCAAATCAGAGAGGGCAAAGTTGGTGCTGATTAATTCCTGAAGTGGGCCATCATGTAAATCGCGAGCGATTAGATTGCGCTCCTGTTCGCGATGTTCCATTAATCGCCGCTGTACTTCCACTTGTGCTGTGGCACGTTGCCGCAACTCCTCAAGACGCCGCCTTTCGGTAATATTCATGGC
>DAOUGC010000277.1:0-1797 GCA_034429695.1 Levilinea sp. | reverse complement strand
CCGGGGGGGGGGCATCCTGGGTTTGCTGGGCTTGATAGGTTTGAATGGCATTGGTTGCCACCTGTTCCGGGTCGGGTTGCGCCGGAGCACAGCCCATCAGGCTGATGACCAGCAGGAGCAGCATCCCCGGCAGGTACAGGCGGGATGGTGGTTTTCTCATCATTGAAAAGTACCCTTTCTTGATTTCTTGCCTGGCTGGATCGATCAGGGTGCGATCAATCGGGCTAATTTTACCCGATTATGCCTGATCCAACGCCAGTCGAATTTCCCGCCTGACCTCGTCGGCTGGATCGGTGTACAGGTGGGTTTGCAGCACCTGCCGGGCGGCGGTGTTTCCAAGCTGGCCGAGCGCCCAGGCAACGTGCGCGCGGATCAACGGCTCTGCTTCATCCTGCATCAGACGCTTGAGGTCGGGAAGGGTGCGCTCGTCGCGCTGATTGCCGATCACCACGGCAATGTTTCGCAGATAACCCCGATACTTTGAGCGCAGAACGGGGTTGTCCTTGAATTTCTGTTTGAATGTATCAGGTGTCAGTTTGATATCTTCGATCAAACTGGCAGTTGACCATTCCGGGTGGGGTTCAAGCCCTGGCAGAACCGGCGCGCCAGACTGGGCAAACCGGATATTCCACGGGCACACCTGCTGGCAGATGTCACACCCGAACACCCAGTCTCCCACAACGGGGCGCAGTTCAACGGGTATGGCGCCCTTGTTTTCAATGGTGAGGTAGGAGATACATCGTCCAGCGTCAATGGTACGATCAGGCAGGATGCATCCGGTGGGGCAGGCGTCAATGCAGCGCCGGCAGGAGCCGCAATGATCGCTTATGAAGGGTGGGTCGGGTTCCAGTTCGGCATCCAGGAACAACTCGCCGAGGAGTTGAAAAGAACCCTGACCAGGGGTGATCAGGCAGGTGTTTTTTCCAACCCATCCCAGACCGGCTTTTTGCGCCAGGTCGCGTTCCAGCACGGCGCCGGTATCGCTATAAGTGCGGCTCGCCAGCGGCTTGCCGGTGATGCGCTGAATGTGCTCCACCAGCTCGTCCAGTCGTGGGATGATCACGTCGTGATAATCGCGGCTCCATGCGTAAGCAGCAATGCGTCCGGTTCCTGGTTCATTGGCACCATCTACGGGCGGGGGAGGGGTGTAACGCGCACCAACCAGCAATATCGATCTCCCTCCCGGCAGGATTTCAGCCGGGTTGGAGCGGCGCAGGATGGATCGCTCACTGGCGAGGTAATTCATGCCGGCATGGCGACCGGCGCCCAACCAGTTCAGAAAGACGGGCAAATGGGTCGGCGGAGCCAGATCGGTGATGCCGGTGACAGAAAAGCCGAGGGATTGAGCCTCGGCTTTGATGCTTTCTTCCAGGTGCATGTTTCCCAAAAAATATTACTTCACAGTGAAGGCAAAGAAGACGTTGAAGAAGGTCACACCGTCATCATTGACCAGGCCCCACTTCATCACATAGTTGCCCGGGGTGGTTGGCGCCTGCATGTCAACCACCATTTGAACGGTGTCGTTCACAGCCACTTCATTGGGCAGGTAGTGCATGTCGCCTGAATAACTGGTGGGTCCGCTGACGTATTTGTAGTAGAAATCGGTGCCCCACTTGCGGAAACCGGTGTTCTTGACCGTCCAGACGATGTCAAAATCCTGACCGGATTTGAGTGTGACATAATCAGCCATGGACTGGGATACCCACTGGGCGTAATCGGTGTTTACCGTTTTGGTGGGAACCACCAAACCGGCACCAGCCGAAGGGGTGGAGGTGGGCAGGGTGGTGAGGGTGGGAA
>DAOUGC010000276.1:0-14610 GCA_034429695.1 Levilinea sp. | reverse complement strand
GGATTGCGCCTTGCTGGATGTCGCCACCGGCGAGGTTTTCAGGCAGCCGGACAGGGATGGGGAATTGTTGATCCGGGGACCGCAGATCATGACAGGGTATCACAACATGCCAGAAGAGACGGCTGATACGCTGCGGGACGGCTGGTTGCATACCGGCGACATTGCCCGCGTGGACGAAGAAGGTTATTTTTACCTGGTGGACCGCAAAAAGGATTTGATCAAAGTGGGGGGATTTCAGGTTTGGCCCAGGGAGATCGAGGAAGTGATCGCAGCCCACCCGGCTGTCAAGGAGGTTGGTGTGGCAGGTGTACCGCACCCCACCCGGGTGGAAGTGGTGAAAGCCTGGGTGGTCCTGCGCGAAGGGCAATCACTGGGGGTGGAGGATGTGCGCGCCTGGTGCCGGGAGGCACTGGTGGGTTACAAAGTGCCAGCCGAAGTGGAGTTCGTGGATGCCCTGCCCAGAACCGGGGTGGGCAAGTTGTTACGGCGGGAACTGGTAAGAAGGCACGTGGAAATCCAGTCGGGCGGGGTTCACAGTGACTGAATAACCCCTGCCAGGCGGCTCATACCCTCATCAATACGAGCGGGCGTCTGGGTCACGAAGTTCAGTCGCATAAAGTGTGCACCGTCTTCTTCGTTGAGGAAGAAACTGCCCCCGGGTGCAAATGAGACGCCCTGTTTGCAAGCCAATGGCAACAACTCTTGTGTGGATGGACCATCGGGTAGTTCCAGCCAGACGAACAGCCCTCCCTGGGGGGATAATACCCTGGCGTTTGCTGGCATATGACGATGAATTGCCTGAAGCATGACATCACGCCGTTTGCGATACACCTGACAGGAACGGTGCAGGTGTGCCTGATAACGTCCAACCGTCATATAGGCTTCCAATGAGCGTTGAATGAGATTGGATGTGGCCAGGTCGTTGACCCGTTTATATTGAACCAGGCAATCGTATACGGGGCCATGGGCAGCAAGAAAACCCACCCGCAAGCCGGGAATGAGCATTTTTGAGAAGGTGCTGACAAAAATGACGCGGCCGTCAGGGTCGAGTGATTTTAACGCCGGTTGGGCGCGCCCTTCGTAGCGCAGGTCGCCCACAAAATCATCCTCAAGGATGGGAATATTGTAGCGACCAGCCAGATCGATCAGCGTTTGGCGGCGGGGCGAGGTCAGGCAGGTCCCGGTTGGATTGTGGAAATTGGGTATGGTGTAGATCAGTTTGGGATGATGTTGTTGAAGCAGGGCTTCAAGCAAATCAACGCGCATACCGTAACCGTCCACCGGAACGCCAATCACTTTATATCCAAGAGCATTGAACAGTTCCAGCGCGCCAGAATAGGTGGGGTTCTCCACCAGGATGACATCACCCTGGTGCAGCAACACCTGGCAGACCAGCGAGATGGCCTGCTGTGAACCAGCGGTGATTAAAATATTATCAGGCATGATGTTCAAACCCTGGCTTGCCAGGACGTGGCTGATGGTCCCTCTTAAAGGCGCATAGCCAGAACGGTCGCCATATTCCAAAGCATTGACACCATCACTGCGCATCACCTGTTGGATCACCTTGCGAATGTCCTCAACAGGGAAGAGATTTGAATCGCCAATGCCAGCCGAAAAGTTGATCGGATCGGGGTGTTGGGCTTGTGCCAGCAGCGCCTCAGGGCTGGGGCGGTGGGTGAGGGGAAAACCGGACTTCGTGTCGAGCTGCCACAGTGGGTACGTCGGTCCGGATGTGTTTGGAGTTGGGATCAACGGTTCTTCCTGTGGAAGAACATACGTGCCTGAGCCAACCCGGGAGATCAGCAATCCTTCAGTGATTAACTCGGCATAAGCGGTATCCACGGTAATGCGATTGACACCCAGGTCGCGGGCAAGTTGCCGGCTGGCAGGCAGACGGGTTTGAGGTGCAAGAGCCCCGGTGATTATGCTGTGTCGCAGATGCTGTACGATCTGTTGATAAAGGGGCGTTTGGCTGTCGCGGTCAATGGCAATACGCATGTTGGGCCTCCTGATTAATGGCCCTATTAAGATATCACGATTATCATCAGTGGAATAGTGCCAATTGAGCCATTAAGTGCCCATGCCATTGAATTGGATGGGTAAGGATAGCCAATAGGCGGATCTTCCTGCCATGCCATTACATGGATAGAATGATTATAGTGGTTCGGAAATTTTTCACTTAAGGAGCATACATGGACGCAAACGATCAGAACCCACAGACGGGTTCATTTGTAGTTAAGAAGGGACTGGCACAAATGCTCAAGGGAGGGGTGATCATGGATGTTGTCACCCCTGAACATGCCCGGATTGCCGAGGATGCCGGTGCAGTGGCAGTGATGGCGCTGGAACGGGTTCCCGCTGATATCCGCGCCAGCGGTGGGGTGGCGCGCATGAGCGACCCCGAATTGATCCTCAAAATCATGGATACGGTCACCATTCCGGTGATGGCCAAATGCCGCATCGGGCATTTTGTGGAGGCGCAGATCCTTGAGGCGATTGGGATCGACTATATTGATGAGTCCGAAGTGCTGACCCCGGCAGATGAAGAACATCATATCTACAAACATAATTTTTCGGTTCCGTTTGTGTGTGGGTGCCGCAACCTGGGCGAAGCCCTGCGCCGAATTGGTGAGGGGGCGGCAATGATCCGTACCAAGGGTGAGGCCGGTACAGGTGATGTGGTGGAAGCGGTGCGGCACGCGCGGACGGTGCTTGGAGAAATCGCCCGGTTAAAAAGCCTGGGTGATGAGGAGATCATGAGTTTCGCCAAGACAATTGGTGCGCCCATGGAACTGATTCTGCAAACCCGTGACATGGGACGATTGCCAGTGGTCAATTTTGCCGCAGGTGGGATTGCCACCCCAGCCGATGCTGCTTTGATGATGCAATTGGGTGTGGATGGTGTGTTTGTTGGTTCTGGTATCTTCAAATCTGGCAACCCGGCGGTGCGTGCCGCAGCGATTGTCAAGGCGGTCACGCATTATCGTGATGCTGCCATCCTGGCGGAGGTCAGCCGCAATTTGGGTGAACCCATGGTGGGGCGGCAGATTTCAGCCATACCCGAAGGGGAGCTGATCGCCGGTCGGGGGTGGTAAGTGTCTTCAAGGGGAAAGTTGAGCATGGGTGTGCTGGCGCTGCAGGGTGATTTTATTGAACACATGCAGATGCTGCAAGGCATGGGGGTTGATTGCGTTGAGGTGCGCCTGCCGGATCAGTTGGATGGATTGGATGGCATTATCATCCCGGGGGGAGAGTCCACCACACTGGGCAAACTGGCAGTCCATTATGGTTTGATGGATGCACTGGTGGAGTTTGGGCGGGAGAAAGCCATCTGGGGTACGTGCGCCGGTGCAATTTTGCTCAGCAAGGATGCCCACCGCGAACAACCCCTGTTGGGATTGATGGACATTGTGGTTGAGCGCAATGCCTTTGGGCGGCAAATTGCCAGTTTTGAGGTCGGGTTGCTCATGCCGGCTCTGGGGAGCAACGGGAACGGCTCAAAGCCATACCCCGCCATTTTTATTCGAGCGCCACTCATTGAAGAAGTGGGTGAAGGTGTGGAGGTGCTGGCGCGCCTGCCACAGGAGGGGATGCAAGGCAGGATCGTGGCTGCCAGACAGGGGAAACTACTGGCAACGTCGTTCCATCCTGAGCTGACAACAGATGAACGGGTGCATCGCTATTTCACCAACATGGCGCTCGGACTGATTTGATCAATCTACACAAAAACACCCCGGCAAACCGGGGTGTTTTGATTTTCTTCAAAGTGGTTAATTATTGTTGACCATCAACGGGGTGCCGGAGCGTTTTTGAACCGGCGGCGGGAAGATTTTTTCAAACTCATCCCGGCCAATGGTCTCCACTTCAATCAGACGTTCAGCAACTGCATCGAGTTGAGCGCGGTACTCGTTGAGGATGTCGCGGGCGCGTTTATGCGCTTCGGTCACCAGTGCGCGTACCTGTTTGTCAATTTGCTCCGCAACTGATTCGGAGTAGTCGCGTTGTTCTGAAATTTCACGTCCAAGGAAAATCAATTCCTCTTTCTGACCGTACACCATGGGACCCATGGATTCGCTCATTCCCAGCCGGGTGACCATGGTGCGGGCCAATTGCGTGACCCTTTCAATGTCGTTGGATGCGCCGGAAGTGATGTCGTCAAAGACCAGTTCTTCAGCAGCACGCCCACCCAGCAGGCTGATCATTTCAGCAAACAGCTTTTTGCGTGACATCAGAATGCGGTCCTCTGCAGGCAAAGCCAGGGTGTACCCACCCGCCATGCCGCGCCCGACGATGGTGACCTTCTGCACGGGGTCGGCTTCGGGCAGCACATTCATCACACATGCATGACCGGCTTCGTGATAAGCCACAATACGTTTTTCCTCGTCGCTGATGATGCGGCTCTTACGCTCCGGGCCGGCGATCACACGCTCAATTGCCTCTTCAAACTCAGGCTGGGTGATCACCTGCTTGTTACGGCGGGCTGCCAGAATGGCGGCTTCGTTGACCAGGTTTTCCAGATCGGCACCCACAAAGCCGGGGGTGGCACGAGCCAGCAGGGTCATATCCACCGAAGGATCAATGGGTTTGCCTTTAACGTGCACGCGCAAAATGGCTTCGCGACCGCGCACATCAGGGCGATCCAGCACCACGCGGCGGTCAAACCGACCGGGGCGTAACAGGGCGGGGTCAAGAATATCGGGGCGGTTGGTTGCCGCCATGATGATGATGTTGGTGTCGGTATCGAAACCATCCATCTCAACCAGCATTTGGTTCAAGGTTTGTTCACGCTCATCGTGACTGCCACCCAGACCGGCACCGCGCTGGCGGCCCACGGCATCAATTTCGTCCACAAAGACGATGCAGGGTGAATGTCGTTTAGCCTGATCGAATAGATCACGTACACGGCTGGCGCCCACACCAACAAACATTTCCACAAACTCAGAACCAGAGATGGAGAAGAACGGCACTCCGGCTTCACCGGAAACCGCCTTTGCCAGCAGGGTCTTGCCGGTTCCTGGAGGCCCCACCAGCAGCACACCCTTGGGAATGCGTGCGCCAAGCGAGATGAACTTTTGGGGTTCGCGCAGGAACTCAACCACCTCACGCAACTCTTCCTTGGATTCGTCCACACCGGCCACGTCTTCAAAAGTGACCGTCGGTTGATCGCCGGTGAACATGCGGGCGCGTGACTTGCCAAACGATAGGGCGGCGTTGTTGCTGCCCTGTGCCTGACGGAAGATGAAGAAGAATGCACCGCCAAGGAGCAGGAAGGGAAGCAAATACCCGAGGGCTGAAATCACCCCCAACCATGCGCTGGGTGGCTTGATCTCGATTTTGACCTTGTCAGGGGTCAGGTCCTCAGGGGCAACACCGAGTTGCAACAACTGCTCAACCAGGGTCGCGTCTGCCTCTTTTGTGGATGAACGGGTTGAACCGTCGGCGTAGGTCACACGCAAGCGGTTTTCATCCTCAACAATTTTGGTAATCTCCGCTTTGCGGATACCATCTGCCACTTCATTAATTGTAAGCACTTCCTGGCTGGTGCCCTGATCACTAAAGTTGTAGACCAGCATTGCCACGATTGCCACAAACAGCAACAGATAAATCACATATGACTGATTTCGTGAATTCATTCAATCCTCCAAGTCCCACCTGGACTTGCATAGACTTCCACTATTTAAGAGAAATTATACCAATGTATATATCAACATTGTATAAAATGTGAAACATCATGGATGGTTCTAAGAAATTTCTTATGCGTTTGGCGTCCATTTCCACTGGATCAACCCCGGTCTTTTAATGACTGGATTGAGGTCTTGATTTGATTGAGGTGCGAGCGGTCGTGGGTTGACACAAAGTCGGCCAGTTCACGCAGGGTGGTGGGGCCAAAAATGGCATGACGCGCGCTGCGCTGCCATCCCTGGCTGGATAGACTTTCCAGCAACAGGATCAATCCGGTACGGGCGGTCATCAGGTCATTGAGTGCCGCGCGACCATCCTGTTCCCGATAGTTGCGTTCCTGTATCCAGGCATCCGAATCCACGCCTGGAAGGAACGGGTTCTCCTCGTCGCACATTTTCTGGAAACGAGGCATGTGAACCTCACGATCCACATCACGCAAATGGCAGACGATTTCATTAAGCGCCCATTCATCTTCAGCGACACGGGTGGTCCATTGCTTCAAAGACAGGGAACGTGTCATGGTTTCCAGCGCAGCCGGAGTGGCTTTGAGGATGGCAAGAATGGCGGCGGGGTGCTCAAAATGGATCTCAGGCTGAGCTTCATCCACACGATCCAACCATGCGGCGATATCTTCCATTCGCCCGGCAGCGCTTAACGGGTGAAAACGTCCGGGGGCCATGTCTGCTGAAGATCCGTTTAGCCAGTAACAGGGCAGGCCGAGCGCCGCGGCGGGGATGAGGTCTTCCTTGAGATCGTTGCCGATGAATACTGCTGGCTGCTGTGGAAAGCCCAGTTGACCGAGTATTTCAGCAATATACGCAGGATGTGGTTTGGAGAAATGGAAGTCCTCATAGGTTGAAACCAATCCGTACGGGTAATCGCGCATGGACAGCCCCGCCCATTCCAATCTCTGGCGGGTTGCAGCGCGGGGAAACAGCGGGTTGGTGGCAATGGCGACAGTATGACCGCGCTTAAATGCATATTGAACCGTCTCCACTGCGTAAGGTTGCGGTTTTGTCACTCGTTGGAGAGTGGGAAAGATATCGTCGTAGAACTGATCGATCTCACGTTGCACCTGCCGCCGGGTCAACCCCAATGCACTATAGAATGATGCATCAAAAACCTGTTCCAAGGTGCGTTCAGGCGTTGTTTTGCGCACCATCAGTTCGGTGGCTGTCAGCACCTGTTGTACGCACGCCTTGGGATCGGCCACAGCCTGCATGTGCATGCTCAAGGCGCCCAGGTAAGCCGGTAGAAAATCGTCCATGTTATTGGCGAGCAGGGTGTCGTCCAGATCGAACAGAACGGTGAGAGTCATTTTTTCTCCGTGGTGAATGAGGGAACTGGATGACACTGCCCGCAGCCGATCTCGGGTTCAATTACATTCTGCTGGCTGAGTTTGCAGTAAGCGGTGACCTTCATTTTCTTGCCAAACACAAGAAAAGAACTGACCACCGTTCCGGATAGAACCATGTTCGGGCATGCATTGGCGCGCAAAATGCCCGGTACCGGACAGGTGCGGCACAATGATGAGTTCCAGTCCTTGGATGGGGCGCGGGTTTGTTCCACCAGGCGACATTCTTCATGATCACGGCCACGGTGGTAGTTGGCATAAAAGTACGGGCAGTCAAAGCCTGCGGGTGTTCTCATGTTTCAATCATTTCCATGCGTTTAAACGCGTAATGCAAAGACAAGAATGGTAGCAGTAATTATTGGGGCGATTTGCGTATAATCATCTGTCCCCGTTAGGGGACAGTTTATGGTGAATTGCTCTGATTGTCAACCGCGTGTCAAAGATCAGGCATTTACACGGGTTACATACTCACCGGTTTCGGTATTGACGCGGATGGTGTCGCCTTCATTCACGAACAGGGGGACATCCACGCGTGCGCCGGTTTCAACAGTCACTTTTTTGGTTACCCCGGTGGCCGTGTCGCCGCGGACAGCGATATCGGCCTGAACAACCTTGAGGTCAACCGACGAAGGCAGCTCAACATCCAGCGGCTCCACCCCGTACAGGGTCAGTTTGACAACCATTTCCTCCTTGAGGTATTCGGCGGAATCACCGATGATGTCACGGTTAATGCCGAACTGCTCAAAGGTTTCCTGGTCCATGAAATAATAGACTTCGCCGTCATTGTACAGGTACTGTACGTTGTGATAATCAAGACGCACATCAGGGACGCGGTCGCCAGACTGGAAGGTCTTCTCAAGGGTGGCGCCAGAGCGCAGATTGCGGGCTTTAATGCGAATGGATGCATTTCCCCGACCCGTTTTGTTGTGGTGGTAATCCAGCACGCGGTACAGGTTATTGTCCAGCTCGAAGATAACGCCTTTTCTCAAATCATTAACATCAATCATGGTTTCCGCCTCGTTCAACAGGTTCAATACGACCATGAATTATAACCGAGTGAAGTACCCTTGGCAAGCGACGTTGGGGCGGAGGTGATGGAGTGGCGCAATAAGTTTGGGGGGAAATCAATACGGGCTGGCAGTTGCTGCCAGCCCGATTAGGGTCAGAGGTGAGAAAGGATTAGCCGATTTTGGGCTCGATCAAGCCGTATGAGCCGTCGCGGCGCGTATACAGCACGTTGATCGAAGCAGAATCAACATTGTAGAAGATAAAGAAATTATCGTGTCCCAGCAGGCTCATCTGTTCAATGGCTTCCTGCTCATCCATGGGGATAAGGGTAAATTGTTTGCGGCGGGCGATGACGGGCTCGGTGCTTTCTTCATCATCCACCTCGGTGACGATGGGTGCGTCCTTGAGTCCGACAGCCTCATCACGGCTGCGGGTACGCTTGCCTTTAAAGCGCTCGATCTGCCGCTGGAGTTTTTCCAGCGTTTTGTCAATGGCTGTAAAGATATCATCGGCGCGTTCCTCAGAGCGGAGAATAAAACCACGGCCACGTAATGTCACCTGCGCCACATAGCGATCGGCCTGGCTGCGTGCTGATTTGGCAAATGAGAGGTCAACGCGCGCATCTTCCACATCCGGTAGATACCGGTCAAGCTTGGTGACTTTCTTTTCGACATAATCACGAATGCGATCGGTTACATCAAGGTTTCGAGCGAAGATTTCCATTTCCACAGCCATTGGAACTCCTCCTTCAATAAAAGGTTTATGTGGTTATGAAAAGTATATCTTATTTCAAGAGAGAAGTGAAATTTCCCGTTATACAGGAATGTAAGGCGTGGCATTATGAGGCATTTATGGATGCTGTATCGGGAATATCCATGTTCTCCTTTCGGTGAATGGTATGTCCTGCCCTAGCCACAGTCAGGCCAAAGACCTGGCTTGCCCCTGCCTGCAGCAGGGCAAGGGCGCAATTTTGCAGGGTTGCGCCGGTGGTGAGCACATCATCGATCACCAAAATGCGCCGGCCGGTTACCAGTGCCTGCTCTGCTCGAAATGCACCTGCCAGGTTTTGAATTCTATCGGCGCGGCCAAGCTGCGCCTGGGCATGGGTTTCGCGTTTTCTCACCAGCACATCAGGGGAGAAGGGCAACCCGGCTGTCAAGGCAAACGGACGCGCAAGTTCAGCAGCCTGGTTGAAACCGCGTTCCATCAGGCGCGAATGGCCGAGCGGAACCGGCACCACCAGATCCACCTGCCACTTTTCAGCCTGGAATGCTGCCAAAAGATAATCTGACAGCGGTTCGGCGATGGCGATGTTGCGGCTGTATTTAAGACTGTGAATGGCTTCCTTGATGGGGCCGGCATATATAGTAAAAGAGCGCGCAGCACAAAAGGCTGGCGCTTCTTTTTCACATTCTGAGCAAAGGTTTCCGTGTGTAGCAGGGTTGCAGCACACCGGGCAATAATCACCGGCCAGGGGCAGTGTTTCTGACTGGCAATCCTTGCACCAACGTTCACCTTCCCGTCCGCAACCCGGACAAATGGGTGGGAAAAGCCAGTCAACGGCTTCCCACATCAATCTGTACAACGAACGGGCTGGTGAAACCCAACTCCGTGACGTTGCCATGCAGGGTCTCCTACGGAGAGAACATGGCCCCCAGTGAGGAACGCATGATGCGCAACCCGGCAGGGGTGAGCAGCACGATCATCAGCGAAGGGAAGATCAACAAAGCCATGGGAATGAGCATTTTAATGGGCGCTTTGTGGGCTTCCTCTTCGGCAAGCTGGCGGCGTCGAATACGCATTTGATCCGATTGGATGCGCAACACCTTGGCAAGGCTGACACCCAGTTGTTCTGATTGGATCACTGCTGCGACAAAACTGGTCATTTCGGAAAGACCAATGCGATCTGCCATGTCGCGCAGGGCTTCACGACGCAGCTTGCCAAGCTGGATTTCCTGAATGACGCGGGCAAATGCCAGCGATAGTTCGGTGGCCCATTTTTCAGCCACTTTTGACATGGCTGCATCAAAGCCCAGGCCGGCTTCAACGCAAATGGTCAACAGGTCCAGGGCATCTGGCATGGCTTTGCGAATACTTTTCTGGCGGCGGGCGATGCGGCTGGAGAGCCACAATTGTGGGAAAAAGAACCCCAGAATGCCAAACACCAGCGCCAGCAGGACAACGCGACCCACAGGCCAGCGGGCGGATCCGACTGTAAAGACCAGCGCCACCAGACCGGCAAAGACAGCCATGAGGATGAATTGCAATGCCAGCATCATGGATGGGTCCATGCTGGCGGGGCTGCCTGCCAGTTCCAGTTTACGGGAGATGGAGATGAGGGCGTTTTGCGGTGTGAATTTGACCGCCAGTTCGCCCAAGGCGCGCGCCAGCGGGTACACCACACGCTCGGTGAAAGGCTGGGACATTTCGATCTTTTCTAGGTTTACTTCCTCGCCGCGTGCAATAAACTCATCCATGCGTGCCTGCAAGGCACGCTCATCCACGGTGCGCGGGTTGCGTAACCCAATGTACACCAGAAATGCCGCGACGACCAGAATGATGCCGACCACAATAAGGACAGGTACCATGTTGGTTCTCCTGACTAAACTTCGATATCACCCAGCTTGTTCATCACAAAATAACCGGCGATGATCAAGAGGCCTGCCAGACCCAGAGCAATGTAGCCGCAGGGTACATTTTCGGGTTTGAAGAACTCATTCATATACTCGCGGTTCAACAGGTACAGGATGCCAATCACTGCCAGCGGCAGGATGGACAGGAACCGGCCTGAGTACATAATTTGCGAGGTGAGCACACGGATTTCACCTTTAATACGCACACGCTCGCGAATGGTGAATGAAATGGTGTCCAAAATTTCCGCCAAGTTACCACCCACCTCGCGTTGCACGTTGATGGCGGTGATGACCAGATCAAGATCATCCGATGGAATGCGCCTGAGCAGGTTATCCAGCGCGGTTTCCATGGGTACACCCAGCATCATTTCCTGTACCACACGCTTGAACTCATCGCAGATGGGTGGAGGCAATTCCTTGCTGACGGCTTCCATGGCCTGGGTGGTGGAGAAACCGGCGCGCAGGCCGTTCACCATCAGGTTGAGCATATCTGAAAGCTGTTCACTGAATTTAATCAGGCGCTTTTTCTGTTGACCCTTGACGTACATGCCAGGCAGGAAAAAGCCAATGATCGCTCCAATTGCACCAATAAAGATGGATTTTCCACCAATAAACCACACCAGCAAACCCACGGTAAAGGCAACCACAAATTCCATTGCCACATACTCACCGGGTTTCATTTTGAGATCAGCGCGGGCAAGATTGCGGGCAATCTTGTCGCCCAGGGTGGATCTTTCCACCTTGCGATTGATCCAGTCGGTGAGGGGGGTTTGCTGTTCACGGCGTTTGCGCGGGTCGTCGCCCCGGTCGATATACGGACTGAGACGTTCGTCCATCAATGACCGCTCATTGGACACCGAGATGACGATGCCAATGATCAGCAGGACGAGCGCCAGACAGCAACCGCCGCCAATTAACCAAAGAGGATTAAAGCCAATGTCCATAGACTACCTGTGATCTTCCTTTTCCGGCGCCATCTTTTTATTCATATTATCTTCTCAAGCGATCGCCGAGACCAAAGATGGACGGGGGCAGGTTGATGCCAGCAGCTTCGAGTTTATCCATGAAGCGGGGACGCAGCCCGGTTGCCCGTAGCCGCCCGATTACTTTGCCGGATTCGTATCCGGTTTGTTCAAACACAAAGATGTCGGTCAGGGTGATGACATCGCCTTCCATGCCGGTAACTTCGGTAACATTGACCACTTTGCGCGTACCATCGCGCATGCGTTCCTGATGCACGATCAGGTCAATGGCTGATGAAATTTGCTCGCGAATGGCGCGCACGGGTAATTCCATACCGGCCATCATGGTCATGGTTTCCATACGAGACAGGGTGTCGCGCGGGGAGTTGGAGTGGGCTGTGGTCATTGAGCCGTCATGGCCTGTGTTCATGGCCTGTAACATATCCAGCGCTGCGTCGTCACGAATTTCACCCACGATGATGCGGTCGGGGCGCATGCGCAATGCGTTAACCACCAGGTCGCGAATGGTGACCTCGCCGCGACCTTCAATGTTGGGCGGGCGCGACTCAAGGGTGACCACGTGTTCCTGGCGCAATTGGAGTTCTGCGGCGTTTTCAATGGTGACGATGCGCTCATCCGTTGGGATGAAACTGGAGAGGATGTTGAGAAGCGTGGTTTTACCGGAACCGGTACCACCCGAGATCACCACGTTGAGACGTGATTCAACACAGGCTTTGAGAAACTCGATTGACTCAGGAGAAACCGAGCCAAACTGAATGAGCTGCTCAATGGTGATGGGGTTCTTGGAGAACTTACGAATGGTGATGACGGGACCCACCAGCGAAATGGGAGGGATGACGGCATTCACGCGGGAGCCATCGGGCAGGCGGGCGTCAACATACGGGCTGGATTCGTCAATGCGGCGGCCCAGTGGAGCTACAATGCGGTCAATGATGCGCATGACATGTTCATTGCTTTCAAAGGCCACCGGCACGCGGTGAATTTTGCCGCGACGCTCAATATAGATGTTCTTGGCGCCGTTCACCATGATTTCAGTGATGGTCTCGTCCTGCAGCAGGGGTTCGATTGGACCAAAACCCAGAATTTCCGCCGCGATCTGTTCAAACAGGCGGGCGCGCTCAGGGCGGGAGAGGATGATGTTTTCCTCATTCAGGATTTGCTCAAACAATTCCTGGATGGTGCGGCGTACTTCTGCGGTGCGGGTGACATCCATGGTGGGGTCAAGACCCGCCAGTAGTTTGTTCTGAACGCGCACCTTGAGGTCTTGATAGGTGCTGTTCTGACCCGGTGTGGCAGTGGGCGCCCCTGTGCGTTGAGGTACGCCGGCTGGCCGGGTGTGAACATTTTGCGCCGCATCATTTGGACTATCATTGCCCTGTAAGCGTTTTAAGATGGACATGGATCAAGCATCCTTTTCGCGCGCGAATGGCAGTAACTACTTGCGGTTTGAGTACTCTGGTTCAGGATCCTGTTTTGTCAGGCGATCCCGGGCCAAATCGGCCAGTTGGAAAATAGCCCGACTGGTGGGGTGAATTTTATTGTCAATCACAAAAGGCACACCCCGATTGACCGAGTTGGCCACCAGACGATCATCGAACGGAACCGATACCAGTATGGGTTGTCGCAGGCTTTCTCCAACCTTCTCAGGGGCAATGGAAATGCGCTTGTCGTAGCGGTTCATCACAAACAATATTCGGTCGCGTTTGATCCCCAGGGCATCAGTCAAAAGCATAAACTGGTTGGCATTCTTGATGGCGGGGATCTCCTGGGTGGTCACCAGCACAATCAGGTCGGTATTCTCGATGGCAGCCAGGACAACATCGGTAAGATAGGTGGCTGTATCCACCACCACGTAGGTGAACATGCGCTTAAGGTATTGCAACAGTTTCCCAAACTGCTCCGAAGAGACCTTTTCGGCCATCTCCGGACGGGTGGGGGCTGCCACCACGCGCAGCCCAGTGGCTTGATGTACGATGGTGACGCTTTGGATGACTTCATCATCCAGTTCTTCAACGCGGGGGGCCAGGTCCAGCACGCTGTTTTTCACCTGTTCGTTGAGAAACACAGCCACATCACCAAACTGCAGGTTGGCGTCCACCAACACGGTCTTGCTGTCATCACTGTGCAGCGCGAGAGCCAGATTGGTGGCGATGGTGGTTGTTCCGACCCCACCCTTGGGGCTGTAAACGACGACAATCTTGCCGTTGGCCTGTTTTCCTCCACCGCCTCCACCGCCGCCGTCGGCTGGTTGGTAGGTTTGAGCCAATTTCTTTTGCTCATCCCGTGCCATCTGCCCCGCGCGGTGAATGGCGCCGGTCAAATCATCAATGGAAGGTGGTTTGGTGAGGAAATCCCGTGCGCCAGCCAGCATGGCCCGCCGCATGTAATTTTGATCGCTCTGTACCGATAAAATCACAACCTGGGTGTGCTGCACCTTGCGCCGGATTAATTCTGTGGCAGTGATGCCATCCATATCCGGCATGTTAATATCCATGATGACAACGTCCGGCTTGATCTGACTGGCCAGTTCGATGGCTTCTTTGCCGCTGGAAGCAATTCCCACAACTTCGATGTTTACATCAAACTGCAGCAACCTCCGAATGTTTTCTCGGGTTTCAGGGATGTCATCAACAATGAGCACTCGGATTTTCTCTTGCGCCGGCATAATCACTCCAGGTTTATCGTGTGCCTTGAACCTGCAAAACTATTGCACCGGAATGACCGGAGCTGATCCATCCTCAAAGGGTTCCAAGCCGTAAGGCAGTTTGGCCGGGTTGGGGATGTTGTACTGGTCGAGGATGAACTGCAGGGTTACGGCTTCGATTGCCACACGATCAGTATCACCGTTGGCGCGCAAAGCCAGGTTCAGTTTTGCGTCGGTCTGCAGCAGGTAATTCAATGTGACAGAATCCTGCGGGGTGACAATGAGGGTGATGATGCTGGGGCGGGG
>DAOUGC010000275.1:0-1976 GCA_034429695.1 Levilinea sp. | reverse complement strand
GCAATTGATGGAGGCATTTGAAGCGCAACTGGCAACGTCATTCAGTTTTCCCAGTTCTGGCAGGAAATTGCCTTTCCATTCAGCGCCCCAACTACCCACACTCGGGCTGTGTTGTGCCAGCCACGGCATCCACTCGGCTTCGTCTGCAGATGATGTCAGGAAAAGCATTTCGCCGTCAGTGGGGGTATTATTCGCGACCCAACTGGCGCACGATAGCGTTTCTTCATCAATTACAGGGTGGATGGGCGTGATCTGCCGGTAGCCGTCCAGAATGGCCATGCCCGTTGTCAGAATGATAAACACCAAAGCTGGTAACAGCCGTTTTTGAGGGACGATCATCCAGCGGGCAAGGTCGACCAGGATTTCCGCGCACATGGCAGCCGCGAGAGGCGAAAGCATCCAGTCACCCAGCGAGAGCACCAGTATACCCACAATGGCAACCGGGTGGAACCAGCGTTTGCGGGCGATCTGGTAGAAAAAGCCGATCACCAGCCCACCAGCCAGAAATGGTGTGCGGTAGTGAGGGCCCAGTGTGTCGGTGAGGATGTGCCCCAGCAGCCGCTCGGGGGTATAAGAGAAATTCCCGTGAGAGAACATGGCATTCTGAAAAACGGCCAACCCGTCGCGGCTGATGACGGTGAGCCACCAGGGCGAAGACAGGATCAGACCTCCGGCTGCGATGGCTGCCAGTCCTCCAAGACCCTGCCAGAATGGGCGGTACCGCGAGAGAACCAGAGCGCCGAACATGACTCCGGTGAAAACGAAATAATTGAGGTGGGTCATTAGGGTTAGCGCCAGACATACGGCGGCCAGAATGCCAATCTCCCATTCGGGTTGGCGCAGAAAGCGCATGGCACAATACACACTTGCCATGCTGAACAGAAAGCCCAACGCACGGACGATGCCGGCGGCTTCGCCCTGAGCCATATACAGGCGCGGAGAGGAGATCAAGAGCAATGCTGCCACTGCACCAATTAATGTGGCGCGCTGCCCTGAGCCGGAATCCTTTTCGATATCCGCGACCGCCGCGAAGTATGGCGCCAGCGCCATGATCGAGATAACGGCGGGCGCGAAACGCAAATAATCCCAGGCAGGGACGCGAAAAACAGAGGTGAAAAACGCCATCAAGTACAGACCGGCAGGCGGGTAGGCAAAGGGGATGCCGCCGGGACCGTAGAAGGGCACGGCACGGGGCAGGGCGAAATGATTGCACGCGATCAGCTCGCTCATCCAGGCAAATAAACCGGCATAGCCGGTGGGGTACGGATTGTTCCGGGCGATGGAAGTGAGCAAAAGGAAACCGGCAGCCAGAATGCCGATTAACACCAACCAGCGGGTGACCAAAAGACCGGCTGCGCGTTCCACCCCATATTCGATACCTGATATGAATTGCTGCCAGATGATGGGTAAGCCGGGAGCCCGGATCTGCCGCAGAAGGTAAATCAATTGCCATGCGAACACGGCGCTCCAAATGATCAGAGGGAGTGATCGCCGGATGATGGTCAGGAATGAATTTGACGGTAGTGGGAGCAACGCCAGTATTATTACGGCAGTTGTCAGGATGGCTGCCAGCCAGCTCCCCACGACCATAAGCGGATGTTTACCGAGGCAGGTGAGCCGTTCAGCGAATGAGGTGGATGAGCGTGCGCGGGATGCCAGAAGATAACAAACCAGACTGATAGAGATGGCGGCAAACATCATCAACAGGCGGGGTGCAGAGTACAACCAAAATATGCGGTTTTCAGGGTCGGAAGGGAGAAATGCCAGCACCAGCAGGGTGATCAAGCCTTCAACTGCGCCAAGCCGGAAAATTTTTATGATCATTCATCCCCCATCTGAATATCATTGAAATTTGTGATTGGACAAACAGCCCAGCATAACGACACATATTGACGTTTTGCCGCTCATGTTTTTCTCTGCCGGGTGATCATCGTGCTGCTGGTCGGTATGGACAGCCAATGAACTCGCCCATTTTA
>DAOUGC010000274.1:0-7080 GCA_034429695.1 Levilinea sp. | reverse complement strand
CGAGACAGGATCTTATCCCAATACCTGCCTGCAACCCTTCAATATTTTTCTTCCGATATGGGCGATGGTCATGATTACCAGTGGAATATGGAGCAACCAGCACCGTTTGCTGACGGGCAATTTGACTATGTAATCGGGATGGAAGTGCTGGAACATGTTGAGTCAATCCAGGCAGCTTTGATGGAGTTGATCCGGATAGCCAGGAGAGAAGTAATCATTACTCTGCCCAACATGAGCTCCCTGACATTCCGGTTGACTTTTATGTTTACCGGGCGATTGAGCGGCAAGTATGATCTTGGGATGGTTCATCCTGGCGACCGGCATCGCTGGTTAACCAACTATGATCAAGGCTTGACCATGGTCAATGATATAGCTCAGCAGAATGGTTGTTATGTTGAAACAATCATTCTATTAAAGGGTTATACCCGCTTACAGAAGTTTATTTCTTACCTTCCTCTACCTAATTCTTTAAAGGCATACACCTTGATGTTTGTTATCACAAAAAAGGCGGAGGAAAATTCATGACAGTCAGCAAAAGATACACCCGAAAACCCAAGTACGAGATTGTTTCCACACAATTGCCTTCGGGTGATTTTTCGGTGTTGGATATTGGTGCAAGGGACAGGGTGTTGCAAAAATACCTTTCGCCCACCTGCAGGTATTTCTCTGCTGATCAGGTGGAGGGACATGATTATTCCATTAATCTCGAAAATCCCCTGGCCTTCGGGAATGATCAGTTTGACTATGTGGTTGCACTGGATGTTCTCGAACATGTGGAAAATATGCATGCCGCGTTTGTGGAATTATGCCGGATTGCTCGTTGCGGTGTGGTGATTGGGTTGCCTAATTATTCCAGCCTGTATCGCCGTACGGCGTATCTTTTTACCGGGCGATTGGCTACTGGAAAATATGATTTGCTGGTGAATCATCAGGGTGATCGCCATCGCTGGCTTACCGTATACCCACAAATGCAAGCATTTATTGAAGAGCTGGGTCAACATGCAGGTTTCTCACTGACGGAGCAGGTTGAACAAATTGAGCATGGAATGAGGGGAATACCCGGAAAAATAATTGGTGATTTGTTGGAACTCATCCTCAATCACATTCCTGACCGACGCGGTCTTTTTACCGAACGTTGCATTTATTATTTATCCAGGATGCCTGAATGATTTCCTGCCTCCAAGTGTAGAAATGAAAGATAATTCGCGTTCCATCCTGCTGGTGAGCGAGATCTTCCCGCCGATGATCGGGGGACCTGCCACGTTTGTGGATCATCTGGCGCATGGATTATCCCGGCAGGACTTCGCTGTACAGGTGATTTGTTCATCCGCCAAGGCGCATGACGCAGGCGATTCGCAGCGCCCCTTCAGGGTTAAGCGGGTGGCGCTTGCCCCGCGCAAACTATTTCGTGTCAGGGCGTTTGTCAGCATCTGGATGGAGGCACTGAAAGCGGATGTCATGTTTGCCAATAATCTGGAATATCTGGTTTTCCGGGCAGCACAACTGACCGGCAAAACATACGTTGTGAAAATAGTCGGCGATGCAGCCTGGGAAACCGCGCGCAACCTGGGCTGGACACAGTCATCGATTGATGATTTTCAGCACTGTGGGCAGTACCCGCCTCAAGTGCAAGCGATGGTTGACCACCGCAGGGCGGCGCTGGAATCGGCTCGACTGGTGATCACTCCTTCCCATTATCTCAAACGCATGGTTGAGGGCTGGGGCGTACCGCCTGCACGGATACAGGTGATTCCCAACGGGGTTGACCTGTTTGAATATGAGAATCTTTCGCCCCGCCAGCGAACCGAACCAACCTTGAAAGTGCTGTACAGCGGCAGGCTGGTCAACTGGAAGGGCGTGGATACCCTGATCACTGCCCTGCAGGATGCACCCCACGTCACCCTGACCATCCTTGGTGAGGGACCCGAGTTGAACCACCTCAAACAAATGGTGGCAGCGATGGGTATGCAGGCGCGGATTGTCTTTCATGACCGTGTTTTTGGGGCCGATTATCGTGCATTGCTCAATCGGCATGACGTGCTTGTGTTGCCATCCTCGTATGAGGGACACCCGCACGTGCTTCTGGAAGGTGCGGCAGCCGGATTGATGCTGGTGACCACCACCAGTGGCGGCAATCCCGAGGTGGTTGAGGATGGACGCAATGGCCTCTTGTTTGAGTACGGTGACATATCAGCATTGAGTACCATCCTGACCCGATTGCAGAGGGATGAAGAACTGCGTTACGGATTGGCGATGGCCGCGTGGCAGGAAAAGACTCGCCATGATTTTGATGTCACTATGCAGGCATACATTAGAGCGCTGAGCGGGTTGATGGCATGAACATCATTCATGTGATGCCTTTCAATGATGATAGCATCCACCCGGTTTTCAGCGGGGCGGAGAATCATCTGTTCACGCTGATGCAGGCGCAGCAGGCAGCCGGAGAACAGGTTGAACTGGCTGTGCTGGTCATCCAACGTGGGAACCGGCTGGAGCAGCGCTGCCGGGCATTATCACAGGCCGGAATAACAGTCCACTATGTTGAGGGTAGCGCGAAGCCCGGCTGGCTGAAAAAGGCCGGCATGATCAGGTCACTGTTGATATTGCTCAGGAAGCGCCGGGATTGGATCGTCCACACCCATCTGGACGACGGCGATCTGATCGGGCGGCTGGCTGCCTGGCTGGCAGGATGCAGGAATGTTGTGACAAGTGTGCACAACAACGAGCCGTACTACTCCCAGACCTACTGGAAAACCCGTCTGCGCTGGCTGGATGGTCTCGTCAGACACCAAATTGCCATATCGGATGCTGTACAGGCACAACTTGTGCACGACATGGGTATTAACGGGAACAAAGTCACCCGCATTTATTACGGTATTCATGATGTGCCCAACCCGGAATCACGACTTGAGGCGCGAAAGGCGTTGGGTATGTCGGAGGATGGTTTTGTTGCCGGTTTTGCCGGAAGGTTAACGGCGCAAAAGAACCTGGAGGTGCTGATCAGGGCTGCGGCCATGCTGCCGGAGGTTCAGTTTGTCCTGATCGGCGAAGGCGATCAACGCGGTGGGTTGGAAGCTTTGGCGCAAGATCTTGCGCTGGGTAACATCACATTTGCAGGACACCGTGAGAATGCAGCCCGATTGTTTTGCGCTCTGGATGTATTCATTCTCCCATCCAAATGGGAGGGATTGGGTCTGGTCTTGCTGGAAGCGATGATCCAGAATGTGCCGGTGATTGGCAGCCGGGCGGGCGCCATCCCAGAGATACTCGGTGAAGGCGGGTACGGCCTGTTGTTTGACCCATCCAGCCCGGAGCAACTGGCATCAGCCATTCGCCAGATGCGTGACGATCCCGCTGGAACCGCAATGCGTACCCACGCTGCTTTCCAGCGCATGCAATCTGAGTTTACCGTGGACCAGATGGTGCAGAAAATCCGCCAGATCTATCAGCAGGTGCTGCAGGGAAAATCATGAAACCTACCTCCATTGTTTTTGTCAGCCCCACATCCATACAGGGTGGAGCAGAGGAAATGCTGCTGCTCTATATGCAGGCAGCACGGGAGATGGGGCATTCACCTGTGCTGGTGACGGCTGCCGATGGTTGGTTGACGCAGCGCTGCGCGCAGCAGGGCTTTCCGGTGGAATACGCTCCCTTGCTGCCGGATGTTTCTGCCAGGGGATGGTACGCCCAGTTTGCTCACTGGTTTGAAAATGCCAGAGTGATCCATAATGTCATCAAAAAATATTCAGCCACCCTGGTGCATTGCAACAAAATTCAGGCGGTATATGCCGGCGGGCTGGGCGGGTGGATGGCAGGCGTGCGGGTTATCGCTCATCTGCACGATGTAACCAGTCTGGAACATTCCGGTGGAGTTAAATTGCGTCTGCTGGAGGCGTTGTCGCATCACGTGATCTGCGTATCACAGGCAGTGCGGACCCATCTAAAATCGGTTGCACCGTGGTTTGGCGTACCCATCACCACCATTCACAATGGGCTGCCTCCACTGGATACCCCGCCGGACAAGGCGATTGCATTTGATGAGCGGTTGATCGGGCTGCCTGCCTGGGCCTGGGTGATCGGCTGCATTGCCCCAATCAATCCTCTCAAAGGACAATTGGTGCTGCTGGAGGCATTTGAGCAAATGATCGCCGATGGCCGGGCTCAGAATGCCATGTTGATGCTGGTGGGCGATTCGCAGGGGGTTGAGGAATATGAAATTTATGAGCAGGAGTTGAAGGATTACGTTCTCGACCATAACCTGGTTCATCGTGTTTTCTTCACTGGTTGGGTGGCAGACCCTGACCCATACTACGCCATGTGCGAGGTGTTCGTGCATTGCCCCACCCGGTTTGACGCCCTGCCCACCAGCCTGCTGAACGCCGCCCGCATGGGTTTGGCCTGCGTGGCAACCTGCATCGGAGGCATACCGGAGATCATCGAGGACGGGCGCAGTGGTTTGTTGGTGGATCCGGGTGACGATGAGCAGCTTACGGATGTATTGTGTTCCCTCTACAATGACCGCGAGACACGGCTCAAACTGGGGGCTGCCCTTAAAGAACGTTACCGGGTCAGTTATTCTTATGATGTGATGAAACTGGCAATCAGTGCGCTGTACGAAAAGGTGCTCAAGCCGTGAATGTGCTCATGACCATCACCGCCTATCCTCCTTCGGTTGGCGGGGCGCAGATCCACACGCATCGGCTGGCGGTTGAGCTTGCCCGCCGTAACGCTGTGCGCGTGCTATCACACTGGGATTCAAACCGGACAGACTGGTTAAGGGGAACCACGATCAATGCCCCGGGCGAGGATCTGGATTATGTGCTGGAGGGAATAGCGGTGAGGCGCATGGGGTTCACTTGGCAGGAACGCATGGTGAAGTTGCCGTTTGCCGCCGCTTATTATCCATTGATGGATGCTTGCCTGCCGGTGCTTGCCCACCAGTTGATCCCGCGCCTGGAGAACTTTGGTGCGGGCGTCAATGTCGTTCATAATGTGCGCGTCGGGCGGGAACCCTTGAGTTACGCCTCCTGTGAGTATGCGCGAAAGCACGATCTGCCTTTCATCCTGACCCCATTGCATCACCCGCGCTGGGAGGGCTGGCTGCACCGCCATTATCAGCGCCTGTACCGCACCGCTGATGCGGTGATCGCGCTTACGAACGCTGAAAAACAGGTGCTGTGCGGGTTGGGTGTTGACGACAGCCGGGTGCATGTAACCGGCATTGGGCCGGTACTGGCTGAACAGGGAGATGGTGAAGCGTTTCGTGCCTGTCATGGGCTGGGTGACCACCCGTTGATCCTGTTCCTGGGCCAAAAATACGAGTACAAGGGTGTGAAGCGGCTGTTGAACGCCGCAGGCCAGGTCTGGAAGACGCACCCCGAAGTTTGCTTTGGCTTTCTGGGGCCGGATACCCCCTTCTCTGCTTCGTTGTTTACGGAAATCAAAGACCCGCGTTTGCTCGTCATGGGGTCTGTGGATTTGCAGACCAAAACCGATGCGCTTGCCGCCTGTGATATTTTCTGCCTGCCCTCCAGCCAGGAGAGCTTTGGCGGTGTGTATGTGGAAGCCTGGATGATGGGCAAGCCGGTGGTGGGCTGTTCCATCCCCGCGGTGACCGAAGTGATCCGTGACGGGGTGGATGGTTTGCTGGTCGCTCCACAATCATCAGTTGATGAGCATGAGCTGGCGGAGCGGCTGGTCTGGCTGCTGGAACACCCCGGCGAAAGGGCACAGATGGGTGCTGCCGGTAAATTGCGGGCGCAACACTATTTTTCTTGGGATGGCATTGCACAAAAAGTGGAAGCGGCATACATTCAGGCAGGCGCAGGAAGGACGGTTGAATGATGACCCCACCACGATGCGCCATTCTGGGGGTGGGGGTGAGTGCCATTAATATGGTGGATGCCCAGGCGCACATTGCTGCATGGATTGAGCAGAATGAACCCAACTATGTTTGTGTGACACCGGCACATGCGATCATGGAGTGCCATGATCATCCTGAACTCATGCCGATTTACAACCAGAGTGGGTTGACCACACCTGACGGAATGGCAGTGGTGTGGTTGTTGCGTTGGCGTGGTTTTAAGCGGGTGGAACGGGTGTATGGGCCCGACCTGTTGCTGGAAACGTGCCGGGCAGGATTGAATCGCGGCTACCGACATTATTTCTACGGGGGCGCTCCCGGGGTTGCGGAAGAACTGGCAGAAAGACTCGGAGCACAATATCCCGGGCTGAATGTGGTGGGGATCGAGTCGCCGCCATTCAGGGCATTAACCGGGGAAGAAACAGAACAGATGCGGGAACGCCTTCAGCGTGCAAAGCCAGATATTGTGTGGGTTGGGATCGGTTCGCCCAGACAGGAACGCTGGATGGCGTCTGAAGTGGCAGCGCTGGGTGTGCCGGTGTTGATCGGTGTGGGGGCAGCGTTTGACTTTCTTTCCGGGCGCAAAGCGCAGGCACCGCGCTGGGTGCAAACAAGCGGACTGGAATGGCTGTTCAGACTGTTGAGCGAACCGGGGCGGTTGTGGAAACGATACGTGCTTGGTTATCCCCGATTTGTGGTGTTGATCCTCCTTGAGCAGGTAAAGATGTGGTTATCCAAAGGGAAAAAGGCAGGGCCAAATGCTGCGTAGATTTTCTGCGACTTTTGCTTTGTTCTCCATGCTGCTGGATGGGTTAATGGTGGCGCTCACACTGTATGTTTCGGCAGAATTACGGGTGGAGATCTCCGAGATTCCAATTGTCAAGCCTGTGCCTGAACCGGTGCGGTTGCCGTGGGTGCTTTACATTGTCTTTCCGCTGGTATGGGTATCCATGTTAATGATCCTGTCGGTATACGACGGCAGGCGCAACCTGCGCGTAGCCGACGAAATGGGCAGCCTGGCACTGGGGGTTTTCCTCGCCTCCGTGTCCTGTGCCGGGGTGCTGTTCATGACCTTTCGCGATATCTCGCGTTTCCTGTTCGTCTTTTTCTGTACAGAAGCCTTTATGATGCTTGCTCTGTGGCGTCTTGTTTACCGGTTGGCTTACCGCTGGAAGATGGTGGGCAAGGAACAAATCCGAAGGGTGCTGGTGGTGGGG
>DAOUGC010000273.1:0-5406 GCA_034429695.1 Levilinea sp. | reverse complement strand
ATCGTGCTGATCTACCGCTGGCTGGCGTTGATGATCAACCGCACCACGTTTGACATCACCAATCAGCGGCTGAGCGCGCGGCATGCGCCGCTGCCCATGCCCGGTGCGCAAAAGCTGGACCTGCCGCTCGCGCAGGTGGTGAGCGTTGATTGGAAAAAGCGCGTGAGCACGTCGCGCAGTGGGGCGGGGCGCACCCGGGTCAACCTGACCTACAGCTACGACCTGGTGGTGATGGACAGCGCCAGCCAGATGACGGTGGTGCTGAGCGGGGTGGCAAACCCTCAGTATGTATTTGCCATGGCCAGTGAGATCAACAAGGGGATGGAGAAGCCGTAGCGGGCGGGTTAATTCTTGCCCTGCGCCGGACATTTGAAACGTTTGGCTGATTGCAGGTATTCAAAACACTGCTCCGGCGTGCGCCGGAGCGGTGTTTTGGTTGTTTACAGGCCCGTGTTTTTAGTGGGTGATGTAAATGTTGCCAGCCACGTTGCCGAAAATCATGTTGTCTTCAGAATAATCGTACCAGCTAGGTTTGTCGAACATGAGACCGTAACGGGTATTGCCGCCGATTACGCTGGAGTACACGTAAACGGGAGTGCCCTGGGTGATGGTGGCCATGCCGTCCCTGCCGTTGAGCTGACTGGTCAGCCCGCCCACCAGTACGTATCCACCCAGGTGGGCGCCGTCAAGGGTGTTGCTGTTGGTCTGTGCGCCAAACAACCCAACCAGGTAGAAAGTGCTGACGGCATGGATGCCGTTGGCTCCGTTATCGTTGGCGACGATGCTCTCCATGGTCACATCACCGTCGGCTTCCAGCAGGATGCCGTTGCCGCCATTGCCGTTGAAGACGTTGGCGCCGGCGCTGCCCAGCACCTGGATGGGGACCACCGAGTTGTTGATGTTGTTGTGAACATTCACGCCGTCCTCAGCATTGTTATTGGCGGAAATGCCGTTCAACACCACCACCCCCTGGCTCTCCACCAGGATGCCGTGTTTTTCGTTGTCATCCGCGTTTACCTGGGTGAGCTTGATCGGCGCTCTCAGGTTATCGCTATTGCGGATGTACAGCCCATTCAACGTGTTGTTACGCGCCCCGACGCGTTGCAGGGTGACGGCTCCGTCAGCGATGATCACCAGGCCGTTTTGCATAGTGCCGCTGGTGTAGCTGAAACTGGAATCGGTGATGCTCACCGGCGCTTCCACATAGGTCAATGGGCTGAGAGTGGTGATGGTGGATTCCAGGTCGTTGGCAACAGCGAACAGGTTTTTGATGGTCACCGCGCCGTTGGTCTCGATGGTCATGCCCCTCTGGTTATCGTACAGGTCACCCTTGTTGGAGGTATTGGTGATGGTGATCCTGCCGTTGCAGCCGGTGCAGTTGTTGGTCAGGCTTAAACCGGCGCCATAATTAAAGTTGGCATCCAGGTTGTTGAGCGTGATCGCGCCGTTGGTGATGATCTGCAGACCAGCACCGCTGGTGGCGGTTTCGGCATTTTCATTGAACTGATTGTTCACACCCAGCAGGGTGACACCGTTGAAGGCTGGATTGGGGATTAACCCCACCTGGCGATTGTTGAGGTAAGCGCCATTCCAGGCGTTGAGGTTGGCTTTGATCTCCTTGAGGGTGATCACGCCCAGCGCACCGATGTTCAATCCGTGTTTCCCATTGGATGAAGCGGTTACATTGGTGATGGGCAGCGGAGCGTTGATGAATATGCCCAGTTGCAGGCCGTCGCCCATGTTATCGTTGGCTTGAATATTGGTGAAGGAGCTTTTGCCTTTGGTCACCGCCTGTACACCATTGCCGAGATTGCCTGAGCCATTGACGTTGGTGAAGGTGACGCCGCTGACGCCAAACTGATTGTCAACGAAGATGCCTTTGTAGCTGTTGCCGGTGTTGACGTTCTTAACGATCACGGCGCCGGAGGCTTTAATGTTGATGGCAGTGTTGCCGTTGGCGGTGTAATTTTGCATCACACGGTTGGTGATGGTGACATTGCCCTTGCCCCGGCAAATCTGATTCACCGTGTCTTCGTCGCAGTTATCCACAAAGATGCCGTACGAACCAGATTTCTCTCCCAGGTTCAAGAAGTCAGCATCGTTCATGCCGAGCATGTAGGCGTTACTGTCGAGGCTGCCGGTGACTTCAATGGTGTAATAGCCGCCCACAGCCAGGCCGGTGGCGGTAAGGGTGACGGAGAGACCGGTATCTTCCATGATCAGGTTACCGGAAACGTCGAGCAGGCGAACCTTTAGAGGGGTTCCGCTCGTTTTCATGCGGAAGACATGGTCAGCTTCAGTATCGACCACGATTTCGTACGCATCGGTGCCCCCCGCTGACACGGCATCCACCAGCGAATAATTCGAGTACAGATATCCGTAAATTTCGGAATTATCGCTTGTAATGACATCGGTGAGGGTGACGGAACCATGTGAGTAGACCTCAATACCGCCTTCCAAATTATGGCTGGCATTCACATTGGTAATGGTGACTGGCTGCGGTGTGGCGGCATCGGAATTATCCACCTCGATGCCAGTACCCTCGTTATTCAGGACGGACAGATTGCGAATGACGACCGCTCCCGGGCAATCAATGGTAATACCGTCATCATCGTTTTCATTGATGGTGGCTGTGCCCAGACCGTTGATGGTGACATTGCCCAATCCGGAGGTGAGTCTGAGACCATCGTCATTTTCGCTCGCGCTGTGAATGTTGATGGTGATTGCCCGTGCCGAAATTATCTGAATTCCTTGGTCACCGTTTTCAGATGAGATGTTTTGCCAGCCCCTGTAAACGCCAAGGGTGACAAAACCGATACCCGTGCAGCCAGTCGCACCATCATTGCAATTCTCCAGGTATATTCCATCCTCGTCATTATCGATCACCTGAAAACCATTGATGATGATATTGCCCAGGCTTCTGGCGTAAATGCCATCACCATCGTTATTATTCAGGATCAGGCGGGATAGTGTGATGGGGGCGGGAACGGCGGCGTCCTGGTTTGAAAGCCACAACCCGGTGTAATCATTATTATTGATACCATAGTTGTCGACGGTGATGGCGCCGTGGGATTCGATCCATATGCCGTAATCGCCATTACCGGAAACATTGCCACTGCTCCCCTTTGCAGTTACAAGCACGGGTTGGCGCGAATCGAGTGCATTGATGATAAGGATGCCGGTTGATGAGTTATTGCTGGCGTTGACGTTGGTGAGCGTCACTTTACCGGCTGCTTCGATGTTGATCCCGTCACCATTATCGCTGTTGTCAGCGGTAATGGTGATCAACGTGACTGCCCAGGGGGTTCGATGGGTGGCGTCAACATTGGTGATGGTGATATTGGGGCCTGTCGAATCTGAAACGTTCCCGTTTTTCAGCGTCACCGTGCCGTAATTCTTTACATATAAACCATACTGGCCGGCGTGGGTGCTTGAAAAATTGGTGATGCTCACCGGGGAAACGGCACCATCCCACATGCCTTCAATGGTGATGTTATCAACCCCTGAGTTGTGGACATAGATGTTTGCGAGTGTGACAGCGCCCTTTGACCTCACAAACAAACCGCCGCCAGAGTTGCCTTTATGGATCTGGCTGCTGGACGAGTTGGTCAGGGTAACCGTGGGGCGCGCCGGGCTGGCCGAGTTGACCAGATGAATGCCGTCTGAGCCATTGCTTGAGCCAAAGACGTTGGTCAGTTTAATCGCGCCGTGGCTCATCACGATCACACCGTATGCGACGTTGGAATCATTGCCGTGCACGCTGGCCGGGTTGGTGATGGTGACCCCGGCGGTGGAGCCGGTGAAATTGTTGAAGACGCCGATGCCGTAGCCAGAGTTGTTGGAGGCCGTGACATGGGTCAGCGTCACCACGCCGCGCGCGTTAACCTCCAATCCGTGGTGGTGATTACCGTCAAAAACGCCGTCGCGAATGGTGACCGTGCCGCCGGTGGTGCAGCCGGAAGAACCCACCAGGCAGGTTTCCAGCAGCAGACCGCCGCCGGTTGTGCTGCCGGTGACCCTCAACCCGTTGATGGATGTGTTGCCCCTCACCACCGCCACAATGCCTGTGCCGTTGTCGCGCAGGGTGGCATTGGTGATGGTCAGGTTGCTGATCGGCCCGTTGGGGGCTTCGGCGGCATCATTGCGCAGCCACATGGCCACACCGGCGGTGTTGATCGCCTCAAAATTGGTGACGGTCAGTGGGAAGGTCACGCCGGGGTTGGCGGCAAGAAGGACCCCGTTGGATTTGTTGTCTTTTAGGATGACATTGTCCAGCACCACGGAGCCGCTGCTGGTCATTTTGGATATTCCCAGCGCGAAAATAGCGTCTTCCAGTGTGGTTGAATTTCCAGAAAACACGCTGTTGCGCAGGGTGATGGGCCCGTTGGCGGTCAGCAGTGCGCCCACCGGCCGGTTATCATTGGCTGCCAGTCCGTTGATCGTGATCGACCCGGTGGTAACTGCGTTGACACCGCCACCCGCAGGTCCGTTGCCAATGGCAGCGGAGTTGATGATGGTGATGGGCGCACTCGTGTTGATATCGGCGCCCCAGCCGTAATTCCCGATCATGCTGACATTATCGAGGGTGACCGCTCCGGTGGAAAACACCTTAATGCCGTCACTGGTTGAGCTTCCCACCTGGACGTTTTTTAGCGTCACGGCGCCGTTATGGGGGCCGCCTGAGGAACCAATCTGCAGACCGATGCCAGTGGCCGTGTTAATGATTACATCCTGCACGGTGATGGCGCCGGTGGTGCCCGAAAAGGTGACACCAGCGTGGTCATAGAAGGTGAACCCCTGCAGCTTGAAGCCGTTGGTCACGCCGCTCACGGTCAGGCTGTCGCCGATTTTGGACAGACTGGAGCCGTCACCGAGCAGTGCGGAAAGCTGGCGCAGGCTGGCATGGGTCACCGCATCGATGGTGAGCGGATTATCGGAATAAAATTCGCCGTCTTTAACGTGGATGGCGCGGTCAGTTGGCATGGGCCGGTCGCCATTGGCAATGGCGTCGATGGCTGCCTGAATGGGGTTGGTTCCGGCAGGAACGGGGGTGCAGTTGGCAACCCCGGTGCAATCCCACAGGTAGTAGTATTTGGTGCTGCCGACCACGATGTAAGGGTCGGGGTTGGCAATGGCCTCAGCCGACTGCTGTTCCGCCAGAGCCAGCGGCTCGCCGGCGGGGGTTTCCAGGGTCAACCCGGCTTCATCCAGTTCGGCGGGCAGGGTGGGCGGAGCTTCATCCACCGCCGGGGGGTCGGCAGGTGGAGCCGGTTCCTCAACAGGGGGAGTTTCTGCCGCCGGTGTACTTTCAACCGCCGGGGTGCTCTCAACTGCCGGTGTACTTTCGGTTTCCGCTTGGGAAGCCGGGGTTTGTTCTTCCACCGCTTGCGGCTCATCCACAGGGGC
>DAOUGC010000272.1:0-4183 GCA_034429695.1 Levilinea sp. | reverse complement strand
GCGCATGTTGCGTTTTTCCACCCATACCATTTACCTGCTGGATGGGGTGTCTGTAACCGAAGATCAGTATCAGGCGGCGACCCGCGTGGGGGATGCACCCGCCAGTGAGGAGATTCATTGAGATGAAGGTCCACCGTTCAATAAATATTCTTCTGTTGGCTTTCCTGGTTTTGGCTTTAACACCCGTGAAGCCGGTCAATGCGCAGGCTAGCCCTAATGGAGTGGTCACCTGTGATGCTACAACAAAGACGGGGCAAAAAAATACTCCTGTTAGATATACATGCACATTGACGAACAATGGTGAGGCTGCAGGGGATTTTTCGATAAAGGCAGCTTCCAATCCTGACTGGACTGCATTTCCTCCATCCACCAGTTTTACTGGTGTGTCAGCCACTCCTCCTGACAATACACGTACATTCCCCATTGATGTTTATATTTCTCCAGATGCGATTCAGGGATCATTTGCAACAACCACATTGACAGTTGAGCCATCCTCCGACCCAACGGTGACGTTAACTACCCAATTCATTCCTCCGGACCCCACCGAGACCCTGCCTCCGCCGGTTGCCACGCGCCCCATGTTGAGCATGGAGGGTTACAGCCCCTCCAACGGCATCAACCCTGGCAAGGATTTTGAACTGAAAGTAACCTTCAAGAACACCGGCGCGGCGGCTGCCAGCAACATCATCGTCACCTTCTCATCGGAGAGCCTGATGCCGCTGGACACCGGCGGTGTGCGCACCCTGGGCGGCATCAACCCCGGCGCCAAGGCCGAGGTCTCACAGCGCTTCCAGGTCAGCCGTGACCTTGCCAATGTTGGCTATACCAGCATGAGCGTCACGGTCAGTTACACGGATGCCACCGGTGAGCCATTCACCTCCACCTACTCCCTGACCTTTGGGATTGGCTCATCCGTGTACAACGGGCCAGCCCAGCCAACCAGCACCGGAACCGTGGTTCCGCGCCCGCAGATGGTGATCAACACCTATCGCGCGGATGTGGACCCCCTGCAGCCCGGCGCGATCTTCAACCTGGAACTCAATATCTCCAACCTGGGCAACTCAGAAGCCAAAGCCGTCACCATGGTGCTGGGCGGTTCCGCCAGCAGCGTTGACATGACCAGCGGCACACCCCAGCCGGGGGGTATTCAGGGGGCTGGCAGCGACACCACCAATTTTGCCCCGCTGGGCAGTTCCAACCTGTTTTACCTGGGTGATATTGCCGCGGGAGCCAATATACAGGGCAAGGCGCAGTTGATCGTCAACGTCAACACCCAGCCGGGAGCCTACCCGTTGAAGGTGTCGTTTGTTTACAACGACAACAAGAACAACCGCATTGTGGATGATCAGGTGATCACCCTGCTGGTGTATTCCATGCCGCAGATCGAAATCAGCTTCTACCGCGAACCGGGTGTACTGTTTACCAACATGCCCAACATGCTGCCGCTGCAGATCACCAACCTGGGGCGCAAGACCGCGTTGCTGGGCAATATGAAGGTGAGCGTGGAAAATGCCGAACTGAACAACGCCACCATGCTGGTGGGTGCGCTGGACCCCGGCGGCTATTACACCCTGGATACTGAATTCACCCCGCCCGCTGCCGGTGAGTATGAAGTGCTTGTGACGGTAAATTACACCGACGATTTCAACCAGCCGCGCACCTTTGAGCAAACCCTGATTGTGAGCGTTGAAGAAGGTGAAATGATGGGCCCAGGCATGGGCATGGAAGGCGTTCCTGGTTATGAAGGCATGCCCGTTGACGGTATGCCCATGGACCCCGGAATGTTCACTGAGCCGCAGGAGGAAACCCTGTGGCAAAAGGTGGTGCGTTTCTTCAAGGGATTGTTTGGGCTTGGCAGTGAACAGACCCAGCCGGAACAGGAATTTCCCATGGACGGAATGCAGGAAATGCCGGGCGACTTTATGCCCAAGGGCGGTGGGGGCGGCGGATAACCGCGGAGAACAACCATGCGTTTTCTTGATCTCGTTAGTTTGATTGTGGACAACCTCGCGCGGCGCAAGGGCCGTGTGGCGCTCACAGCCGTCGGTGTGATCATCGGTACGGCTGCGGTGGTGCTGCTGGTTTCGCTAGCCACGGGGTTGCAGAAAAATGCCAATGACCGCCTGGGCAATATTGGTGAGTTGACCAATATTAACGTTTGGCCCAGCGGCGGAGACATGTATTACATGGGTCCCGGTGGTGGCGGTATGATGGAAGATTCCCAGATGAACCTGCTCACCACCCAGGCGCTCAAGGATATTGCTGCCATTGACGGGGTTTCCGAAGTGATTCCCCAGGAATACATGTACAGCAGCTACTTTGTCAATTTTGGCCGCATGGAAACCTACGGCAGCATGATAGCATACGGCACAGAAGATCTTTCGGTTTTTGACTGGAAGGTGGCCGAAGGTGACGTAAAGCTGGAGAAGGGTACCTGCATTGTGGGCGGCTGGATGGCAAAGAACTTCTTTGATCCGAAGTTGCGTCCGGGTCAGGAACCACCCCCTCCACCGGATTTGCTCGGGCAGACCTTGAAGATTACATTTATGAAGTGGGATGACGAGGGTAACGAGGTGCGCCGCATCGTGCGCCTGCGTGTGGTGGGTGTGCTGCTGGAATCGCGTTCAGAGGCGGACGGCAGCCTGATTGTGCGCATGGATGAGATGACCGCCTGGAATGAATGGGCGCGCGGTTCGCGCATCAACCGCAACAAGGAAGGCTATCAGATGGTGATCGTCAAAGCCAATGATAGCAAGAAGGTGGTGGAGATCTCCGACCAGATCAACGAACTGGGTTACATGGCAAACACCGCCCAGGCATATGTGGAAGGCGTCAACAGCTTTTTTGTGATCATGCAGTTGATCTTCGGCGGCGTGGGCGCGATTGCCCTGCTGGTGGCAGCCATTGGCATCGCCAATACCATGACCATGGCGATCCTGGAACGCACGCGCGAGATCGGCTTGATGAAAGCCATTGGCGCCACCAACCGAGACGTGCTCAGCATCTTTCTGGGTGAGGCAGCCGGCATTGGTTTCCTGGGTGGTATTGGTGGAACCCTGCTGGGCTGGCTGGGCGGTCAGTTGTTGAATGTGGCCGCCATGAGCTATCTGAGCCAGCAGGTGGCCGAGAGCGGCGGTTTGCCGCCATCCGTGGCGGTTTACACCCCGCCGTGGCTGCCGTTGTTCGCACTGATCTTTGCCACCATCATCGGGCTGCTTTCGGGGTTGTACCCGGCTCTGCAGGCCGCCACGGTGGCGCCGGTGATGGCGCTCAAGTACGAGTAAGCCTGTTATTTGAAACTGATTATCTGATAATAAAAATGCCATTTGACAATTGTCAGATGGCATTGTAAAACTTGTATATCCATTTTATTAATTTTTGGATTTCGCCGGTCCATCACTCATGGTTGTGTCTGTGGAGGGTTCAATGGTTACCAAACCCAGGTTTGTGTACCTGCCAGTCATGCTGGCGCTGGTTGTGCTGGTTGCGTTGTTTACTGCCAGTCCGGTTTTTGCGGAGGGGGAAACACCGCCAGCACCGGACGGCGGTGAAAGCCCTGTGACGGTGATTGAAACCGAAGCGGCTTCAGAAGAACAGTTGCCCGCCACACCCCAGGAGACCCCCACGCCAGAGGCGGAACCACCTGCCCCGGCAGAGCTGACGCAGGAACCCGCGACCCAGCCGGTTGATCCGCCTGCCGTGGATATTTCCGGAGAACAGCAACCGCCCGCGGACGAAGAAAATCTGGAACAGGCGGCTTCAACAGCGATCGAAGCCGCGGTTTCAACCGTTGCAGAAAACGGCCTGGTGCTGACCGGCGAGGATGGACAACCCATCCCGCTGGCTTCGCAGGAGGCGGTGGAAACCCTGCAAAACCCCGACCCATGGTTCATGATAGGCAGCACGCGCTACAGCTTTATGCCCGTTGATCAGTGCGCGGTTTTCTACCCCGGCGATGTCAATTGCGTGGAGAACGCCAACCCCATCCAGGCGGCGCTTGACTTTATTAAAACCGGCAAGGTTCCCAGCGATGGCGTGTTGCATCTGGAAAATTACACATTCAACCTGAGCGCCAACCTGCTGATCGATGGAAACGACCCCTATCTCAGCAAATTGACCGCCATTGTGGGTGCGGGGTCTGGCAATAACCCCTCCGTACCTGGCAAGACCACCCTGGCATTTG
>DAOUGC010000271.1:0-10057 GCA_034429695.1 Levilinea sp. | reverse complement strand
CTGCCAGGCCAGACAGCCAACCTGTTCATCCCCAACCCATTCACGCAAAAAGCACTGGCGCTGGTGACCGTGGAAAGCGGCGAACTATCCAGCGCACAGGTGATCGAGGTTGAGGGTCCCGGCCTGGAAATGCCGGTGGTTTTGACCGATGAAGACGCCCCCAACGTGTATGTGGCGGTCACCCTGTTGGGTGTCAATGAGAACGGCAACCCCGATTTCCGTCAGGGGTATCAAAACCTCAAAGTGGCGTCCCAGGCGCACATGCTGAATGTTGAACTGGTCTCAAACCCGCCGGTCAGTTACCCATCCGGCGAGGTGGAATTGACCTTTAAAGTCACCGACCATGACGGCAAACCCGTGCAGGGTGAGTTTTCCCTGTCATTGATTGACAAAGCTCTGCTGGCGCTGGCAGGACGCTACGAAGAGGAGATCGGCGAGGCGTTTTATTCAACCCGCAGTCTGGGCGTGTTCACCGGCATTCCCCTCACCGTCTTCAACCGGCGTATCGATCTCCCCATGCCGGCTGGCGGTCGCGGCGGCGGTGGGGATAACGGCGGCGCGCCTCTGCGTGAAAACTTCAAGGATACCGCCTTCTGGAACGGTCAGATCGTTACCGACCCTGACGGACAGGCCACGGTGAGCGTGCGCCTGCCGGATAATTTGACCACATGGGTGGCGTTGGTGCGCGGGTTGGACCAGGACACCCGTGTGGGTGAAGCCACAGTTGAAGTGGTCACCACCCGCGATCTGATCATCCGCCCGCAGACCCCGCGTTTCCTGGTCGCTGGCGACCATGTTGAGCTGAGCGCCATCGCAAACAACAATACAAATGAAACCCTGGAAGCCGAAGTAAGACTGAGCGTGAACGGCGCCCAGCCAGACGAAGATCAGCCCGGTGTGCAAACCATCACCCTGCCCCCCGGCGGACGGCAACTGGTATCGTGGTGGGCAACCGTGCTGGATGTTGATGCAGTGGAAGTGACCTTCAGCATCCGCTCTGGCAACCTGAGCGACGCAGCCAAACCTGAGCGCGGCGACATTCCTGTGCTGCACTACAGTGTGCCGGGTACGGCTTCCACCGCAGGGTATATTGACCAGGCCAGCCAGCGCCAGGAGGTCATATCCATCCCGTACAGCTTCACCCCCACCGGCGGGCAATTGCATGTGCAGGTCTCACCATCCCTTTCTGCCACCGTTTTGAAAGGATTGGAATCACAGGAAGTGCCGGATGGTGAATGGACCGAGCCGTTGCTCTCCAGCCTGCTGCCCAATCTCTCCGCCTATATCGCCATGCGCAATCTCAACCTGGACGATCCGTCAGTGGAACAACTGACCACCGACATCCCCGTTGCGGTGGGTTTGCTTCTGCAACTGCAACACGAGGATGGCGGCTGGGGCTGGAACAAAACCGCCGACAGCAGCCTGTTCTACACCACCTATGCCTACATGGGGTTGCATCGCGCCCATGAAAATGGGTTTGACGTTCCAGACGAGCGCCTGCTGGCAGCCCGTGAATACTTGAACAGCCAGCTCTTCCTGCCCACCGAGAGCGATACCACCCGCTGGCTGGATGAAGCCGCCTTCACCGCTTATGTGCTTGGCACCACCGGTGAGGGCCGCACGGATGTAACCAATGCACTTTACAGTCTGAACCATCGTCTCAGCCCGTGGGCGCGCGCACTGCTGGCGATCACCCCCGGCGGACACGATGGCAACGGACTTGCCGAAGCGCTGCGCGCTGAAACCATTCTCACTGCCACCGGCGCCTCATGGCAGGGAGACCCTGGCCCCGGCGCATACTCCGGTTCTCCCATGTTCAACACTGCAGTGGTCACGTACGCCCTGGCACAAAAGGACCCCGCCCAACCCATCCTGGTGGACGCTGTGCGTTACCTGACCGCGCATCAGAAGATCAACCGCGGCTGGGGGTCCAGTTACACCAACTCATGGGTATTGATGGCGCTCACCGAGGTGCTGCGCGGCGTGGGCGACCTGCAGGCTGATTACGATTACCAGGTGCTGCTCAACGGGCGCACCCTGTTGAGTGGTGAAGCCGCCGGTCCCGATGCCCTCACCACGGTGGACACCGTGGCGCCGTGGAGCGAGATCAATCAGGGCGGCTTGCTGCAAATTGGCCGTGGAGAGGGTAACGGACGTCTGTATTACCGCGCCGATCTGCAGATCTCACGTCCTGCGGAAAGCGCCCAACCCACCAATCGCGGCATCCTGCTCAGCCGCCAGTACTTCCCTGCTGATGAAGCCTGCCGGGACGGCGGTTGCGGGCCAATCAACATGGCTGAAATCAGTGCTGAACGCCAACAGGTGCTGGTGCATGTTTCCATCACCGTGCCGCGTGACATGGAATACGTGATGGTGGAGGATTTCATTCCCGCCGGGGCTGAGATCATTGATCCGGCGCTCCAGATCTACGCCAACGACATCGCCACTACGGGTTACTGGGGCAACTGGAACTCGTATGAAACCGGTTATGGCTGGTGGTATTTCAACGATACCCGCATTTATGACGATCACATCACATGGTTCGCCGAATACCTGCCAGCCGGTTCCTACGAACTGGTTTACCGCATCAATCCACTCCAGGCGGGTGAGTATCGCGTATTGCCCGCCCATGCATACCAGTACTACTTCCCCGAGGTGGAAGGTACATCGGCGGGTGAAATTTTCACCATCCGCCGGGATGAATAACCGATTCCGCAAAGCCCGCCTGTTCAGACAGGTGGGCTTTTTTGTGGAAATCAACGGATTTGAATCGGACGAAGGCGATTATAATAGAAAGGGTACGGTTGAACAGACCGGATGTCCCCATGAAATTAATACAATTCCGACAAAATCAGGAAAGATAACAGGCTTGATAAGGATGACATACACATGACATACCTTAAGCGCCGGTGTATAAGAAAATGGCGCCAGGTGACTCGCCGCTGAAAGCCAACCATGCAATCTGTCTGCCCGGCGAATATTCAGTGCAAACCACCCGGTTATCTCCATATAATTCCGGGCGGTTAACGGAAAAGCCTTTGAAAGCCACTGTCGGAACCTCTATTTTGTCTGTTCTCTGTATCACCACCCACATTGAAGGAGGTCGTTCATGGTCCATATCCTGATTGTGGCGGGGATCCTGGTGTGCGCCGTCATGGCATTACGAGCTGCTCGTTTGCTCGTATCTGCCCTCTGGCTGGCGGGCGCCAGCGCCCTGGTTGCCCTGTTGTTGTATCTGCTCGGTGCACCGGAAATTGCGGTCATCGAGCTGAGCGTGGGCGCGGGTTTGGTCACCGTCCTGTTCGTGTTTGCCATCAGCATTGCCGGTGAGGAAGAGATATCCAACCTGGTATCCATACCAAAACCCATCGCCGGGGTTCTGGTACTGGTGGCAGTGCTCCTGCTTGGCTGGTTGGCGCTGCCAATCTTGAATTTCCAGGCGCCGGCTGTGGCGCTCGGCAATCTTGGCTCCACCCTGTGGCGTGACCGCTCGCTGGATGTGCTCCTGCAGGTGATCATGGTCTTCTCCGGCGTGCTGGGTGTGATGGGTCTGCTGGCCGAAGGCAAACCGGGCTCTTCAAAGGAGACACAATCATGACCCTGTCACTTCCCATGATTGCCATGGCAGCCGTGATTGTGCTGCTTGGCGCCGGTTTCTACGGCCTGTTGATCAGCCGCAACATGATCAAAGTGGTGGTCGCCCTGCAAATTCTGGCAAAGGGCGCCATATTAATGATTGCCCTGGCCGGACGCGTCAACGGGCTGGTGGACATTGGCCAGTCAATGGCGCTGACCGTGATCGTGGCTGACACGATCGTCGCGGTGCTTGGCCTGGCGCTGGCAGTGCAAATCCGCCGTCGCTTTGGAACCCTCGACATCAAGTGCCTGACCAATTTGAGGAGATGAGACCATGACCTTCACGACTCTGCTGCTCCTCGTTATTGGTTTGCCCTGGCTCGGCGCCCTGGTGGTCTGGGTGCTCGGTGACCAGTACCCCCGCCTGCAACACGGCGTTGCGGTCGCATTTTCAGCGGCAGCGGGTATTGCCGCGCTGTGGATGGTGGCGCTGATTATGCCATTTGGCAGCGTTGAAGCCACCGCTTCCCTTCCCATGGGCGGCGTCTTTGGAGATTTCTCCTTCCGCGCCGACGGGTTGGCGGTACTCCTGGCTGTCATCGCCACGGTGGTCGGTTCACTTGCCGTGGTTTTCTCCACCAACTACATGGACGGCGCCAAACAACTGGGCCGTTACTATGCCTTTGTATTGTTCTTCATCGGCGCCATGGTGGGGCTGGTGCTCACCACCAACCTGCTGCTGGTATTCTTCTTCTGGGAAATCACCGCGCTGTGCTCTTACGCCCTGATCTCGTTCCATAACGATGACCCCAAGGCAGTGGCCGGTGGTATGAAAGCCCTGATCATCACCCAGTTTGGCGGCATCGGCCTGCTGGCAGGTGCGCTGTATATTTACAGCTACACCGGCTCATTCAACATGGATTTCTTTATCAACAACCCCATGTTGCTGCCGCCCAATGCCCTTGCCATTGCCGGTTTCGGCTTCCTGATCGCCGCAGCGGCAAAATCGGCGCAGTTCCCCTTCCAAACCTGGCTGCCCGACGCCATGGAAGCCCCCTCTCCAATCAGCGCGCTGATCCACGCCGCCACCATGGTCAACGCCGGTGTTTATTTACTGGCGCGCTTCTACCCCGCCTTTGAGAATGTTGAAGGTTGGAAGACGGCTGTGATGGTGGTGGGTCTGCTATCCGCGCTGCTGGCAGCCATCATGGCTGTGGTTGCCAATGATCTCAAACGTGTGCTGGCTTACTCAACCGTATCCCAACTTGGTTTCATGGTCTACGCCATTGGCGTGGGCGGTTTCTATGCCAGTCAGTTCCATCTGTTCAGCCATTCATTGTTCAAGGCTTTGCTCTTCCTCGCCGCTGGTGCAGTAATCCACGCGGTGGGCACGCGCGATATGCGCGAGATGGGTAACCTGGGCAGACAAATGCCCTGGGTTCGCGCCGTGTTCATCATTGGCGCGCTGGCGCTGGCGGGAATCCCCATCTTCAACGGCTTCTGGAGCAAGGAACTGATTCTCGAAGCCGGTCTGGCTGGCGGACCGCGCTGGGCTTATGTGATCATGGTATTTGTGGCCGGGTTGACCGCTTACTACACCTTCCGCATGGTTTGGATGGTGTTCTTCGGCGAAGCCCGCACCCAACTTCACGGACATGATGCCCAACCCGCCATGAAGATCTCGTTGGTGCTGCTGGCAACCGGCGTGGTGACCACGTGGTTGCTGGCCGGTCCTTTCTCTGCCATGCTCGGAGAGACGATGAAAATGCACCATCTGCACGTGCTGACCACCGGTGAGGTGCTGATGGAAGTCATCAGCGATCCGTTCACCTACATCGCTCTGGCGGCGGTTGCCCTCGGCATGATGGCCTGGTGGTGGCGTGACAGTCTGAGCGGCGTCACCGGCTGGTTGAAGGGCCTGGGTGAAGGCGCGGCGCAGAGCTTTGGTTTTGAAGATATCAATCACGGCATCGTCAAGGCCACCCAGGGTGGCGCCGAGGCGCTGCGCACAACGCAAACCGGGTTGCTGAGCTGGAATGTCTTTGCCATTCTGTTCGCCCTGGTGGTCGTGATTGCCATTCTGGTTTTTGGAGCGTAGCGCGATGGATCCATTCATGGCACTCTTCCTGATGATTATCTTCCCGCTGGTGGCTTCGGTGGTGGTGTATCTGGCCGGCCGCCTCAGCGTGAAGTACGGCAAAGCCCACTCGGCCGCCCCGGCGCGCTGGGTCGCGTTGGCGGTTCTGGTGTTGGACGCGGTTCCCATGTATATCGCGGCCCGCGCATTTTTCCAGAGCGGAGCCATGCAACTGGGCTTTAACAATATTCCCCTGCGCCTGGACGGCATCGCCCTGCTGGTGGCCGTGGTGGTGCTGGCGATGGGCATTTTTGTGGTCCTGTTCTCCAACCGCTACATGGCGGGTGAAGAGGGTGAGGAAAAATTCTACGCCCTGCTGGTCGCCATGATCGGCTCGATTATCGGTCTGGGCTGCGCTGGCGACCTGTTCAACCTGTGGGTGTGGTTCGAGATCATGGCAATCACCTCATACCCGCTGGTGGCTTTCTATCGTGAGCAAAAAGACGCGCTGGAAGCCGGAGCCAAGTATCTGGTGCAATCGGCTGCCGGTTCGGTGCTGGTGCTAATCGGCATCGGCTTGATCTTCATGGCCACCGGACAGCTCGACATCATCTACATCGCGCAGCTTAGCGGTCACTCACCGATCATGCTGGTCGGCGGCGCGATGATGTTGATCGGTTTCGGTGTCAAGAGCGCTTTTGTGCCCCTGCACACCTGGCTGCCCGACGCCCACTCCCAGGCGCCCAGCGGTATTTCAGCCATGCTGTCCGGCATCGTCATTGAGGCCGGTCTGATCGCGCTGCTCAAGACCATCTCTGCGCTGGCTGGCATCAGCGCTTCATGGGGCACGCTGCTGCTGGCCTTTGGAGCGATCAACATGCTGCTCGGCAACCTGATGGCGCTGCGCCAGACGCAGATCAAACGCATGCTGGCGTACTCATCCATTGCCAATGTCGGCTACATCCTGCTCGGCATCGGCATCACCATTAATTTCAACAATGTGGACGGCGCAATGGGCGGCTTCTTCCACCTCACCAACCACGCATTGATGAAGGGCCTGGCGTTCCTTGCTGCTGGCGCTTTGCTGTACGCGCTGCACATTGCCAACCACGATCACGGGCCGCTCACCACTGACGACCTGGACGGCGCTTCCACACGTTACCCACTGGCAAGTCTGGCATTCAGCATTGCCGTGCTGGCGCTGGGCGGTTTGCCCCCGCTGGCTGGCTTCATGTCCAAGTGGCAGATCTTTGTGGCCGGTTTCGCCACTCACAACACATGGATCATCGTGCTGGTGATCTTCGCCGCGCTCAACAGCGTGATCTCGCTGGGTTACTATGCCCCACTGGTGAACCGCATGTACCGTCACGAGCCATCCGAGATCGTCAAAGCCGGCAAGCCCATCTCGCTCAGCATGAACATCTCCATGGCGGTCATGGCGTTGATGATCATTGTGATTGGTTTTTATCCCACCCTGTTAAACTGGTTGACCGGTCCGGCTGCAACAACGCTGCTGGCGGCATTCACAGGATGGTAAGGAGCTGACATGGAAATATTGTTATCCCCTCCAATTGCCTTTATCCTTTACATCCCGCTGGTGCTGGTGATCGTGGCTGTGGGTCGCCTGCTGGCAGGAAAATCAAAACCAAACGATATCAAGACCAGCCTGTACGGTTCCGGTGAAGAAGCCCCAACCTTTGCTGCCGCTCCCGGTTACCGCCCATTTTTCCTGGTGGCGTTTTTCTTCGCCTTCCTGCATCTGGGCATGCTGGTTCTGGGCACAGGCTATCTGAGCGTTGCCGCCGCGATCTACGTGGTGGGTCTCTCGTTGGGCCTGGTCGCCCTGATCCTGGGTTAAGCAGTTATTGTTAAAGAGGGCTAATGGATACAAAAGAAACCTCATTTCTGGATAGCGTGTTGGATGGCCTGCGCACCTGGGCAAGGGTGAACTCACCCTGGGTCATTCACTTCAACAGCGGCTCGTGCAACGGTTGCGACATTGAAATTCTCGCCACCCTCACCCCGCGTTATGATCTGGAGCGCTTCGGCATCAAACTGCAGGGCTCTCCCCGCCACGCCGATGTTCTCATCTGCACCGGTCCGGTCACGCGTCAGGCGCGGGACCGCCTTGTGCGCGTATACGAGCAAATGCCCGAACCAAAGTTTGTGGTGGTGGTTGGCTCTTGCGGTCTGAGCGGCGGCGTGTTCCACGGTTCGTACAACGTACTGGGCGGTGTGGACGAAGTACTGCCCGTGGATGCCTACATCCCCGGCTGCCCGCCCCGCCCCGAAGCCATCATCTACGGCGTTGTGGCTCTGCTTGAGTCACTCAAAAAGAAAGCTTGATGCAGGGCCATTCTGGAGGAGTGATTATGGAAGAACAAACGCAAAAGACTCTTGAGCAAGCCGAAACCTTGCTGGCGCCGTATACCCTGGAAAAATCCACCCCTGAAGCGCACCGCCTCGACGTGTCCATCACGGTGGACAATCTCCTCGCGGCGGTCAAAGCGATTGTGGACGCCCGCATGGGTTACATCATGGGTGTCACCGGTCTGGATCTGCCCGCCTCGGCCCCTGCCGAGGGTGAGACTGCCGGTGAAAGCCATATCGAATTGCTGTATCACTTTGCTGTGGGCGGCGCGGTCATCACCCTGCGCGTCAAAGTGCCGTACAGCAACCCGGTGGTACCCAGCATCTGCGGGCTAATTCCATCCGTCACGCTGGCAGAACGGGAGAACATGGAGATGTTTGGGGTGACCTTCGAGGGCACTCCCAACACCGACAAACTCCTGCTGCCCGAAGACTGGCCGGATGGCGTTTATCCGCTGCGTAAATCGTTTACCGGTTTTGGAAGCCCGCAAGCTTAGAAAGGGAGAACGACCATGACTGAACAGGCTACCAATCGTTTTGTGGTTCCCATCGGGCCGCAGCACCCCGCCCTCAAAGAGCCGGGCCATTTTGAATTTGCTGTGGACGGCGAGATCGTCACCGGCGCATCCATCCGGCTGGGGTTTGTGCACCGCGGCATCGAGAAAAGCACCGAAGATCGCACCTGGGTACAGAACCTGTACCTGCTGGAGCGCATCTGCGGCATCTGCTCCAATATTCACAGTTCCACCTACGCCCAGGCCGTGGAAAAACTGGCCGGGGTTGAAATTCCCGAACGGGCAAAGTACATCCGCACCATCATGGCTGAACTGGAGCGCATCCACAGTCACATGCTCTGGTTGGGCGTTGCCGCACATGAGGGTGGGTTCGACACCCTGTTCATGTACTCCTGGCGCGACCGTGAAACCGCGATGGATTTGCTGGAAGGCATCTGCGGCAACCGGGTCAATTACTCGGTCAACCTGCTGGGCGGCGTGAAGTACGACATCTCTCCAGAGATGGTGGACAAAATCCGCACAGGGATGGACTTCCTCGAGGAGCGCTCGCATTACTACCTCAAGGTGGTCACATCCGATGACACCTTCCTGGGGCGCACACGCGGTGTGGGTACGATGAGCAAGGACCTGGCTGAAGCGCTGTGCGCTGTGGGTCCCACCGGCCGCGCCTCCGGCGTGGAGCGTGACGTTCGCGTTGACTCTCCATACCTGATGTACCCCAAACATCCCGTCAACCTGATCACCGACACAGCCGGCGACCTGGAAGCGCGCTTTGTGGTGCGCATCAAGGAACTGTTCGAAAGCTACCGGCTGATCCGTGAGCTGCTGGACAACCTGCCCGAGGGCGAATTGGCGGTCAAATTCCCCCGCCGCGTGCCTGCCGGTGAAGTTGTCTTCCGCGGAGAAGCCCCCCGCGGCGAGTTGTACTACTTCATCAAGAGCAACGGCAGCGACAAACCCGAACGAATCAAGGTGCGCACCCCCAGCCTCAACAACTGGGGAACCATTATTTCGGTTGCGGTGGGTCACAAACTGGCCGATATGCCCATGTTGCTGTCTGGCATTGCCCCGTGTTTCTCCTGCAATGACCGCATGATCAATATCAAGCGTTCATCCTGCACCACTTCCCAGGACCAGCTCATGACCTGGGAAGATTTACGGCGTTACGGGATTGAATACTACAAATGAACAACATTCACCCCATCATCGCTCTTTTAGTCTTCCCCGGCGGGCTGTTCCTGTTCTTCAGCGGCATGCTGTACGAATTCCTCGACCGCAAACTGGTGGCGCGCTACCAGAACCGCATTGGACCCCGCTGGTTCCAACCTCTGGCTGACCTCTTCAAACTGCTTGCCAAGGAAGAGATCATTCCAAAAGGTGTCAACGCAGCCCTGTTTCTGGCGCTGCCCGTGGCTGGCCTGGCTGCCACCCTCACCGCCGCGCTGTACGTGCCCATGGCGGGTATCGCCCCCAGCTTTAGCTTCCGGGGCGACCTGGTGGTGGTCATTTACCTGCTGTC
>DAOUGC010000270.1:0-13370 GCA_034429695.1 Levilinea sp. | reverse complement strand
CAGCCCCGCCCTGTTTTTTGTTAACCTTTTTTACATCAGTGGATGTTTAGTAGGATAGGATCAAAATTTCAAACGGTTGCAGATCCACCTTGCTTAGATCCACCCTGCCGGTCTTGCCGCCATTGGAATAAACCACGTCCGCCTGTGAAGCACCCAGTTCAAACTTCAAACCGGTGTGCGCGCGTTCGAACATGTTCAACACCACCAGCAGCTTCTGCTGCTGATTACAGCGCGTGTAAGCCAGGTATTCAGCGGCATCTTCATGCACCATTTGATAATCGCCGTCGATCAACGCCGGATTCTTCCGACGCAAAGCCAGCATGTGACGGTAGAAATTCAGCATGGAGTTGGGGTCTTTTTGCTGATCAGCCACATTAATGCCGCCGGCATGATTGGGGTTCACCGGCAACCAGGGCAGCTTCCATGCCGGGCAGAAACCGGCATTGGCTTCAGCCGACCATTGCATGGGGGTGCGGCACTGATCGCGGCCGTTGAATGCTGCGTACTGCATGGCAGTCGCAGGGTCATCGCCCATCAACTTGATCTCATTGCCGTAAGCCCACACACTCAGCAGGTCTTTCAACTGGTATGGGTTTTCCACCAGATAATCGCTCATGCCGATCTCTTCGCCGTTATACAGGAAAGGCGTGCCCCACATGGTCAGCATCAACGCCAGGTTCACCCGCGCAATGGCGTGGCCGTGCTGCCCATCCGTGTAACGGCTGAGCAGGCGGCGGCTGTCGTGGTTGCCCAGCGTGTTGCAGGGCCAGCCGCCATCGGGCAGTTCCGCCAGCCGCTCCTTCTGGTTGGCGCGCACCCAGTCGGGAGTGATGCGTGTGGTGCGCATCAGCGTGAAATTAAACACCATGTGCAACTCATTGTCGCCGTCGCCCATGTAGCTGATGTCTTCGGTTTCACCCACCAGCATGCGGTCATCGTATTCATCAATAACGCTGCGCAGGTCCTGCATCAGTTCGTGCATGCCGGGCTGGTCGTGCTGGTAATAGGAAAGCACCTCCCGCTTCTTGCGAACTTCGCGTTCCTCCTCCACGCTCTTCACCTTGCGCTGGAATTTATAGATTTCTTCCAGGGTGTAGGGTGATTTGTGATCGGGCATGGCAGGGTCTTCATAAATCGTGCCAATCGCGTCCAGGCGGTAGCCATCCACCCCCATGTCCAGCCAGAAACGCACCGCGTCCCACATGGCTTTCCTGACCTCAGGATTGCGCCAGTTGAGGTCGGGCTGTTCCTTAAAGAAGTAATGGTAGTAATACGATTGGGTCTGGTCGTCATATTCCCAGGCAGACCCGCCGAAGGTGGAGTCCCAGTTATTGGGCGGCGCTCCGTTTTTGCCGTCGTGCCACACGTACCAGTCGCGTTTGGGGTTGTCCCTGCTGGAACGAGACTCGAGGAACCAGGGATGCAGGTGCGATGTATGGTTGAGCACCAGATCCAGAATCACACGGATATCGCGTTTGTGGGCTTCATCCAAAAATTGTTTGAAGGTTGCCAGCGTTCCGTATTCTGAATGAACATTGACATAATCCGCCACGTCGTAGCCGCAATCAAATTGCGGGGATGGAAAGTGGGGAGACAACCAGATGCCATCAATGCCCAAATCCTTCAGATAATCGAGCTTCTGGATCGCGCCGTACAGATCGCCGATCCCATCTCCATTGCCGTCCGCGAAACTGCGCGGGTAGATCTGATAAAACACAGCCGTTTGCCACCATTTCAATGGCTTCATTTCCAGTGCTCCTCGTAATGAAAATTGACAAAACCGTCAGGGGAACGTTCCCCTGGTAAATTATACCTTGCAGCAACCGATAACAGCTTTACCACTTATTAACAATCTGTAAATTGCATCTTTAATCGCCTTTCGTATAATGGAACCAATCACAAACCGTCAGAGGAAACGCATGGAAACCAACACCACCACCGAAACCAGTTCAGCCCTCGCCCTGCCCATTGTGCCGCGCACGTGGGACCGCCGGGTGGCAAAGGCAGTGTCCAATGGCGGCAACCCGGTCATCATGGCGCTGGCCTCCACCTGCGTTATTGCTGCCACACTGGCGTCACCGGCGGCATGGCGCTGGATGGCATTTGAAATTTTCTTCAGCATGATGGTTCCGGTCTCTTACATTTTCTGGCTGGTACGCCGGAAACGCGTCACGGACTTTGACATTTATCATCGCGAACAACGTCACTCGGCATATCTGGTGACCATCGGCTGTGTGCTCACCACCATCCTGGTGATGTGGATTGGCAATGCGCCGTTGTTAATGTTGTTCATGGCGCTGGCAGCTTTTGCGCAGGCCACCCTGATGTTCCTGATCAACCTGCGCTGGAAGATCAGCTCTCATGCAGCCGGCATGGCAGGCTTTGTCACGCTGTTAAGCTTTCTGCTGGGCGGCATGGCGGCACTGTCACTGCTTGGCATCCCCTTGATGATCTGGTCGCGGGTGCGCCTGCGTCGTCACACACTGATGCAAACTGTCGCCGGTTCACTGCTGGGCGTGGTGATCTTTGGCATCTTTATGTGGCTCGGCTTGCGGGCGATTTATTAATCCAATATCTGACCGGAGCAGTACATCCCCTGCCGGTCTTCAAGAACATCAGAAATTCTCACGGTTGAAATTACATTATGAAGCAAACTGGAATGATCTGCGCGTACACGCAGGTAGTTCTGGCTGTAACCCTGCAATTGCCATCCTGCCTGGCTCAGGCTGCCGGCAGCTTCCCACAACACTTGCACGTTTTTTCCAACAAACCCGGCTGCGTAATCCAACGTTGAGCCGCGCAACAAATCCCGCAGCCGCGTCCCACGCCGCTTGCGTTCAGGGTGAGCCACCTGTTCCTTGAAACGCGCCGCCGGTGTGCCAGGCCTTCCAGAATAGGGAAAGACATGGCCTCCGGCAAAACCAACCCTGGCGCAAAAAGACAGCGTCTCCTCAAACTCAGCCGCACTTTCGCCGGGAAAACCGACAATGAAATCGCTGGTGATGGCAAAATCAGGCCGCACAGCGCGCGCCCATTGCACCAGGCGCAGGTAATCTTCTGGTGTGTTCTTGCGGGCCATGTGCTTCAACACGCTGGCGCTTCCCGATTGCAACGGCAGGTGCAGGTGGGGACACATGCGTTCATCCTGCCAGAGGTCAAAAAAGGATGGATCCAGATCCCACGGCTCAAGTGATGAAAGCCGAATGCGTCCGGCGGTTGTGCCGGTCAGGATGGCTTCAATTAAGTCCCGCAGCCGCTGCGTTCCGGGAAAATCCTGCCCCCATGATCCCAGTTGAACCCCGGTGAGCACCACCTCCTGCGCACCGCCATCCAGCGCCGCGCGAATGTCATCGAGCACAATGGAGAGTGGGGTGCTGCGGCTTGCACCACGCAACACCCTCGTGATGCAGTACGTGCAAAAGTGATTGCAACCATCCTGCACCTTGATGAAGGCCCGCGTGCGCGCCCGCAAGCCGGGCAGCGGCTCGCGTGCCAGCGGCTCACGGTCAAATGTCTCTTCAGGGATATTCAACACCCTGCTGACCAGACCATCCTTGGCTTCGTTATCAACGACCAGGACAACCCCTGGCAACTCCGCTGCCGCAGATGGCTCCATGGTTGCCCAGCAACCGGTCGCCACCACCTGCGCACCACCCGCCCTGGCAGCCTGACGGATCTTCTGACGCGAATCCGAGGCGGCTTCCACCGTCACAGCGCAGGTGTTAATCACCACCATGTCTGCAGCGGCGGGGTTATCCACCACGGTATGGCCTGACGCCCTGAATTGCTGCGCCATTTTTTCAATTTCACTCTGGTTCAACCGGCACCCAATGGTGTCGAGGTAAATGTTCATCCCAAATACAATCCATTAATAGCGCGTGACAATAAAGTTGTCGAACAAAAGCTCAACATTCGGTTTATCCATTGCACCGGCGATCAGACCCACCCCACCCTCGCTGAACTCATCGTCCTTTGCGGAGAGGAGCAGCTCGCCGTTGGCATACAATACCAGCCGTGACCCGCTGCATTCCGCGCCAATGTGGTTCACCGAATCATCCGTGCGGATCGCCTGGCGGAACTCCATGGTCTTGCTGCCCAGCAAGGTGTACTCACCCTCAAGCACTTTGACAATGCTCACGTAGCCGTCGCTGCTGGCAAGGAAGGCGTAAAAGTTTTGCGGGTCCTGATAACGGCAGATAATGCCAAAATCATTATCCTTTGGCCCTGACAGGCGCTTCACTGTTACGGCTACGCGCACATTATCGTAACGCCCCTGCGGGCGCGACCACACGTCGCGGTTGGCAACCTTCACCAGCATGCGCAACCCGCCGTCCTGATAATTGATCGCCGACTCATCCTTGTCCCAGGTGTCCCACCCGCTGCGCGGGTCTGAAAAGTCATCCTGGTAAAGCAGGTCGCCCTGCCTGCCATCTTCAGCAGGCGGAAATACACTTTCCACCGCACTGCAGCCGGTGACCAACACCAATGCCAACACAGCCAGCCAAGACAATATCTTCATGTGCGCCTTTGCCCTGTCCATTTTCATTCTGCCGGGATCATTTTATCATACCGCTTTTTACGGCAGCCCGCCGCCGCCGTAATATTGGGTCAGCAACCGTCTGGCGATCTCCGCCTCCATGGACCCGGTTTGCGCCAGTTGATTGGCCATCACCAGGTGCTCGTAAGCTTCATCAAGGCGATCCCATGCCAGGTATAACTGGCCCATATGTAAATGCGCCGGAGCATAATTGGGATTATGCTCAAGCGCCTGCGAGAAAAAACGCTCTGCGCTGGAGAAATCCCGCAGGTTCAACAGAACCACGCCCATCATGTCGGCATTGGCGGGGTCTTCGGGTGCGAGCGTCAAAGCTTGACGTGCCGCCGGCAGCCCCACCCCGCGCAGATCCGTGTTGGTGCGAACGCAAAAACTGGCCAATTCACGCCAGTAGAGCGGGTCTGCCGGTTCCAGACGGGTCGCCTGCTGGTAATAAGCCAGCGCCGAGGGCAGATCACCCATTTGCTCCTGCAACCTGCCCATCTCCATGCGCCAGATGGCCGCTGTGGGCTCCAACAGGGATGCCCGGCGCAGATAATCAAACGCGCGCACATCATCACCCGTCTGGCTGTAATGCAGCCCTGTCATGGCCTGCACCACTGCTGAAGCCGGATTAAGTTCAAGCGCCTGTTTGAGGGCGGGCAAACCATCCGCGCCAGTCATATCCTGCGCCTGTCCCAGAAACGCCAGTGCATCGGCGTACTGGGGGTCGAGTTCAACCGCCTGTTGAAACAGATCCAGCGCCAGATCCCAGTCCCCTGCCGATGCCAGCGCCCTGCCAGCCAGCAGGTTGAAATAGGCCGTGTCAGTCTCACCATCTGCCTGCTGAAGGGCAGTCTCCAGCGATATGATCATGCGTTCGGCTGCCTCGTGCGCCTCTGAACGTCCGCGGGCAGCCCGGCGCAAATGCTCAAGGGCGGTCAACGGGTCTTCCAGCAGAACGAACTTACCCAGCTCGTACCATGCCCGACCGCTATCAGGCAGTATCTCAACCCAGGCCTGCAGCGTGCTTCTGGCTCCGTTCAGGTCGCCATATTGGCGTTGCAGGCGGTAAGCCAGCCAGAAGGCTTGCTCGTCACCGCGGGTTTGCAGATCGGCATATACAGCAAGAGCGGCATCCACTTCATCCAGTTGGATCATGCTCTCCGCCAGCCGGTGACTGCCTGCCTCCGATAGCGCCCCGGTGCGCTCAGCGCGTTGATAATCCGCACCGGCAGCGCGCCAGTCTTCCAGCAAAAAACGCGCATCCCCTGCCTGTTCCCATAAACCGCCCTGCCACGGAACCAGCCCGGCATGTCTTTCCAGCGCAGCCGCCCTCTCCTCACCTGTTGCGGATGACAGCGTCTGCCTGAGTTGCAGAAGTTGGATCTGGTACGGAAACAGACCGATCATGCCAACCAGGATCAGCGGCATCAAAACCTTGACCAGCAGGGGAAGGTGCAATTTTCCCAATATAAGTTCCGAAGGATGTCCGCTCAGTCGCCTTTTTCAGGCGCCTGACTGTTGCGCCCCTTGCCCAGTTCCTGGGAGCGTTCATATGCCGCCCAGATGGCGCGTGAGATGGCGGTGCGGATGCCGGCTTTTTCCAGGTAATACAGCGCGGCAGCCGAGGTTCCACCTGGCGATGTGACTTCATTGCGCAGCGTGGCAGGGTGCGCCATGCGCCGCGAATAATACTCCACCGAACCGCGCAGCGTCTCCACCACCAGTTGTTCAGCGATGCGGCGCGGGAACCCCAGATGCACCCCGGCGTCAATCATGGCTTCCATGAACAGGAATACATAAGACGGACCTGAGCCGCTCAATGCGGTCGCCATGTCCAGATAGCTCTCCTCCTCCACAAACACCTCAGCCCCCAGCGCACCCAGGATCTGGCGCGCCAGTTCGGTTTGCTCAGGTGAAACGCTGGGTGAAGTTGTCCACACCGCAATACCCATACCGATCTGCCCCGGCGTGTTGGGCATGGAACGCACCACGCAGTTATGCTCCAACCCTTCAGACAATTTGGCAATGGATGCCCCCGCGACAATGGAAAGCACCAGCGCGTCCTCCCGTAACTTTCCGCGCAGACCGGTGAGCACCTTGTCCAACCGCTGCGGCTTGACCGCCAGGATGACCACATCCGCGGGTCTGGCGGCTTCAGCGTTATCAGTGAACGGCGCAACCCCGTAACGCGCCTGCAATTCGGTCACCCGCTCACGGTGCGGGCCAGACACCCTCACCTGCTGCGGTTCAGTAACTGCATTGCGCAGCAATCCGGCAATGATGGCTTCGGCCATCACCCCCGGTCCAACAACTGCCAGTGTCGGCGTACTCATGGTTTCTTCCTCTCTCCCTCAGTGATGGCTGCCCAACGGGCGTAAATGGCGGTTGACACCAAACGCCCGGCGCTTTTATCCTGTAACACCAGTTCACCGGCGGTCACCTGCCCTGCCCCCCTGCCCGCCATCATCTCCGTCACCGCCTGATGCAGGGTCAATGCCGATGCTTTAACCGCATAAGCAGTGAGCACCACAAACTGCGGGCGGCGCGCCAACGCTTCAGCGCAGGCCTGCAACAGATTGGGGAGCAGTGCGTAAAACTCCCACACCTCACCCTTGGGACCCCTGCCAAACTTGGGCGGGTCAAGGATCAAGCCGTCGTACTGGGCATTGCGGCGCGCTTCGCGCTGCACAAACTTGAGCGCGTCATCCACAATCCAGCGCACGGGCGCCTGTTCCAGCCCGGATAATTTCAGGTTTTGATTGGCCCATGTGATCACTTTGCGGGATGCGTCAACGTGGGTCACCTGGGCACCTGCCGCGGCTGCCGCCACACTGGCAACGCCGGTATACCCAAACAGATTTAGCACCTTCAACGGCCTTCCGGCGTTATGAATTTGATCGGTGATCCAGTCCCATTGCGAAGCCTGCTCGGGGAAGACGCCCACATGCCGTGATGATGTGGTTTGCACGCGAAACGAGATGCGCCGATAGCGCATCACCCAGTGTTCTGGCAACGGCTTGCGCGCCTGCCAGTGCCCGCCGTTTTCTTCCGGAGCAGGTTGAAAAACGGCATGGGCCGCCTCCCATTCACGCGTCGGTAATTGGCGCCGCCAAACCGCCTCGGGTTCGGGCCTTACCAACCGGTAGGGACCAAAACGTTCCAGCTTCTGTCCGTCACCACTATCCAGCAATTCATAATCCTCCCAACCTTCGGGCAGGGCCAGTTCAATTTGCGGCAGGCTCATATCATTTCATCCTGAAAACTGTAATCATGGGGGATATATTCCACCTTGTTTGACCTATTATACAGTCATTCACCCATCTTCCTGAGCTGCCATTGACTTCACGGGGGGTATAATCGAATTTAATGGAGGCAGCATGACCGCATACGACCTAGACACCCTGATCAACCGCCGTGACACCGACAGCGTTAAATGGCGCGCCAACCCCGCCGACGTGCTACCCATGTGGGTGGCTGATATGGACTTCCCTTCCCCCCAACCGGTGATCGACGCGCTCATGCAGCGCGTGCAGCACGGGGTGTTTGGCTACGGCATTGAGCCGCCCGAATTGATCGAAGCCATTGTGGAACGCATGCAGCGTCTGTACGGTTGGGCGATTGCCCCGCAGGATGTCATGCTCTTCCCCGGCGTGGTGTACGCCGCCAACCTGACCGCGCTTGCCGTGGCAGAGCCTGGCGACGGCATCCTCATGCAAACCCCGCTTTACCCCTACCTGCTTGCCACCCCACCCACCACGGGGCGTGTCCTGCAGGATATGCAACTCACCCGCGGAGAAGATGGCTGCTACTCCATAGACTTTGACCGCTTTGAAGCCAGCATGGATGAAACCACGCGTTTGTTCATCCTGTGCAATCCGCACAATCCGGTGGGGCGGGTTTTTCGGCGGGATGAACTGGAACGCATGGCTGACATCTGCCTGCGCCACAATGTGATGATTTGTTCTGATGAAATCCACTGCGACCTGATCTTCAGCGGCAATCGGCACATCCCCATCGCCTCCCTGTCGCCAGAAATTGCGCGGAATACGGTTACCCTCATGGCGCCCAGCAAAACCTACAACATCGCCGGGCTGAAATGCTCCCTGGCGATTGTACCCAACCCTGAATTGCGAAAAAAATTGGATGCCGCCCGCATGGGTCTGTTGGGCACCGTCAACATTCTGGGGCACACGGCTGCCCATGCCGCCTATACCCAGGGGGAGGAATGGCTGCGTCAGGTACTCGCCCGGTTGGAAGCCAACCGCGACCTGCTTGAAGCCCGCCTGCGTCAATTACCGGGCAACATCACCATGTCTCCCATGGAGGGAACCTACCTGGCATGGCTGGACTGCCGTTCAGCAGGCTTGCCTGAGAATCCATCAAAGTTCTTCCTCGAAAAAGCGCGCGTTGCCATGAATGACGGCGCAGCTTTTGGCAAGGGCGGCGACGGCTTTGTGCGTCTGAACTTTGGCTGCCCACCTGCCATGTTGAATGAAGCCCTTGACCGCATGCAATCAGCCCTGAAGCAGTTGGGCGGATAGCGGGAGCAACCTGTGGATCAAAGTGGGGTATCAACGTCTGTGGCAGACAGGAAAGGTTGTTTTGGTTCCTGTCTGGCTGCAACCGGCAGCATAACCGGCATTGTCCTGCTGGTGGTGGGCATGCTGGTGATTGCCTATTTTGGCCTGACTGCCGCAGGTGGATTGCTAATCATCGCCGACCCACTGAAAGAAAGTGACGCCATTACGGTATTGTCCGGCGGGCAACAGGACCGCTTTGAGGAAGCCGCCCGCCTGTATCGTGAGCACTACGCGCGGGTCTTTATCATCACCAACCCCAACGTCAATCTGCCCGATACCGGCGAGTTATACGCTGAACACTCCATGCAGACGGTGCGCGAGCTGGGTGTTTCCAGTGAGTACCTGAAAGTCACCGAGCTGCACGAAAACACCACCACAGCCGAAGCGCGCGCCCTGCGCCAGTATGCCGCGGATCATCAGATCGACTCCTTAATCGTGGTAACCGATCCCTATCACACCATGCGCACCCGCCTGATCTTCCGCCGGGCGTTCAACAACAGTGGGGTGCACATCATCGTGCGACCGGTAAGAGATCACTGGTACAACGCCGGTGCATGGTGGATGACCGCCGAGGGCCGTCAACAAACCGTGGCTGAATATGTCAAAATTCTTGGAGAGCTGGCTGGTCTGGAATAAGCAGATTGAAAAATGATATGCAACGAGATTGGCCTGACGCGCAAGGATTTTTGCGTAAGTCCGACCCCGATTGGCATGAAAAAACAAGGGCTGTCCGAATTTTCCTTTGGACAGCCCTCATTTATGGACTTGCACTTAGTCGACCAGCGTTACGTTGGCAGCCTGAAGACCCTTCGTGCCTTCCTCGATGGAAAACTCCACCTTCTGACCTTCCTTGAGCCGCCGATAGCCCTCCATATTGATGGAAGAAAAATGGACAAAAACATCGCTCTCGCCGTCATCACGCCCGATGAATCCGTAGCCCTTGGCGGCGTTGAACCATTTAACGGTTCCAGTCATACGCTCTGACATGTCTCTGTACTCCGTGGGGTCTATTAATATATACACCCAACCCATTCGATGACCTGCTTACCAGTCAGCCCAACCAACGGGTTACGTGTTAAGAAAGATTATCACTACCGCTTAACATTGTCAAGGGAAGCAGCGTTACAATTGTTATGATTCTCTAACCAGTTCTTGAAAATCATTACGAACCGGATTACCGATTCTTTTGGATCATCCAGTATGGGGGAGTTTTGGTGATGGGTCAATTTGCTTTTTGAATAAAGAAACTTTGGAAATCCCCTTCCGCCACCCATGCCAGATTTCCATCTTCATCCGAAACCAACCAGAACCAGTAACTGACCTGGTCCGACACCACTCCACACACAGGCCCGTACTCCACCAGAAGCAGCGTCCCGGATGGGAAGTTCATTATGATGTTATCCGGCCTGATTTCTGGAGTGCCCCGGCCGCGTAGTGATGTTGCCACCGCCACCTCAACCACGTCGTCCACTGCCACGCGCAAACCTGGCGCATTTGGGCAATATTCATCCACGGGCGGCAATTGATACTGCTCTTCCACAGCGAGCTGCGGCTCTTCCGCCGCCGGTTCCTGGGGCTCATTAATGTCTTGATCTTCAGCACGCTCATCAGGGAAGATATCCACCATGGGAACATTGGCGCGCACCTTGCGTAATGGGTCATTGTTGTTGAGCGCAAAAAATAATGTAAACCCTGCGAGAAGTAAGAGCAAAGCCACCCAGCCATACTTTTTTGCCCAGCGCCAGGCGATTGTGTTTTGAAATTGACCCCGACTGACGGGTGAAGCGGGCTTGAAAATCGGGGGCGGGGATGCCGGACGGGTGGGAACGCGCGGAGTACGCGTCGGCGCGCCGGGTTTTGCGGTCGGAGCCGGAGTGGGCGGCATGGGCCGTTGAAGGGGAACCGGAGTGGCAGGTGTTGCTACAGGTGGAGCAACCCTGGTCGTTGTGGCTCTTTGTTTCGTCCGGCGGACTGCCAGGGCTTTTTCACGTTTACACCACGGGCAGGCCTTTAAATGATTGGAATACCAGTGCTGTTTCACCGTTTGACATTGCACCAGACACCCTTCAGCGGTTTGCAACGCCTTGTACCATTCAATGGGCAGTGGTCTTTTGGAGGGGTCCTTGTGCCCGTCCACAAAACAACGCAGGAAAAGTTTCTGCAAATCAGGATGCAGATTCTTAAATTCGGGTGCGTTAACCGGCGGTTTGTAAGCCTTGTTGCTGGTATAGGGAAAAATCCCATTCTTAATGCAATATTGATAGATGGGACCTGCAACGGAGTTTTTCGGATCAAGTGGAGTTCCTGAGAACGGGTGCAGACCCTCCATAAGCAGGTGGAAGATCATCACAGCCAGCCCAAAAGAATCGTGATACTGGTTTCGGTCCACACTATCGAGATGGATGCCTTGCAGCTCTGGGGGGGTAAAATCGGGGGTGCCCACCATGCAGCGCAAAACCTTGCCGCTGGCGGTGCAAATTTGAATGGAATCGGCATCCACCATGGTCACCATGGCATTCTGGTTGACCAGCACATTTTTCGAATTGAGATCGCCAATCACATACCCGGCAATGTGATAAGAATGAACCGCTATCGCCAGGTTCAATGCTGTATGATGCAGATGCCGCCAGTCAAATTTGGGATATTCAACCTTGCGCATCTTGGGCGAATAGACTTTATAAATGTCAGGCGCCCATTGAATACGCGGCATGGTGTAACCAATAAACGCGCCATCCTCAAACAGCATATGTTCAGGCCAGGATATGGAAATATGAGGCGGGGTTAAATTACGGGTTTGATCCTGGGGTGGATTGGGCAGCATTTCCCGCAAGCGGACTTCGTATTTGGCGCGCTTATCATCAAAGAACACCTTTGCCACACAACCCGGATTGCCCGCAACCTCAAAAACGGCTCCCTCGCCACCCCGCCCCAGTTCCTTGCCCAGTTTTACGCGTTTGCCGGTTTCATCTTTAATCACACCCATTGACTACCTCAACTTGAAGGGTCACCCGTGTCGTCGGCAATTGCATCCCCATCTGCAGGTGCGATCTCCACCGGTTCCTCACACCATCCAGCCAATACCAGGGTTTTGTCATCATCTGTTCTGCCGCAAATTCGCTCAGAAGCCAGAAAATTGTCCAGGCGCAAGCGAACATTTACCAAATCCGTTGGCTGCTGAATAATTTTAAAGAACGGCACAAAAAACGCTTCAAACGGATGATAATCAGGGTTTACGAGCGCCAGATTTTGCAACCCATCTGAGATCACTGCCATTGACCGGGTTTGTGTTTTGTGCAGGCAGTAACGCACCAAATTAAGCGCATCCCGGGTGGTCAATGGTATGGTTTCATTGGCATATTCCCCGCGCTGGGGGGCGCTGAGGGTTTGCATGCTCCCGTCCGACAACCTTGCCACAACCGCCCCGTCGCCAATCTGACCAATGGCAACCCACTCCGAAGTGCAAATGACGCAGATCAGGGTGGTACCCAGGTCACGCAACTCAATGCCATCAGCCACGGCGCGCGCCTCAAGAACAGCGCGCGCTGCGGCAAATGCTTTCTCCAGACATGCCTGACTGGTCTCATCGGTCGGAACCGGTTGTGCCAGAAAATCATCCGTCAGTGAAATAAGCGCAGCATCAACAGCCAGATGGGATCCAATTTCAGAGTGATCGGCTGATCCAAGACCATCCGCCACGACAACAAAAATCAGATCTTCTCCCAGAATTCGAAAACCATGTGAATCCTGACACGGCTTGCCGCTGGTGACATGGCTGGTACCGATAACCGATGTACCCACCACCTGCCAGGTCATACGCTTGCCCATCCGGCTGGCGACTGGATCGGAACCTCTTCACCCGGCATGGAGCGGGATACGCTGGTCAGACTGGAAGACAACCACACGAACATCTCTCTGAAGCTCAGACCGTGAAGCTTCAATGGAGTGCGCGGGGTGATTTGACCGAGAATACCCAGGTCTGCATCTTCAACACCAACAGCAAAAAAGGCGACCTTCTTGCGGCTCTCTGCGTCTTGAACCCGCTGGGCTGCCGTTTGCCAGTCATCCGTTGGGGCTCCATCGGTGATCAGGAAGACCCACGGCCGGTAATAGGAAATGCCATTGGCTTTGTAGGTTTGTTTGCGCTCATCGATCTTGTCCAGGGCAACACAAATGGCTTCACCCATGGGAGTGGCGTCGTTGGCAATCAGTTCAGTCGCGGTATATTCACCGGCAGAGACAAAGTCCTGCAG
>DAOUGC010000269.1:0-33580 GCA_034429695.1 Levilinea sp. | reverse complement strand
CCTTATCCTGCCCGGTGAAGACAAAATCAAGGTCTTTGAACGCCTCCCGCGGGCTCCCATGACCTGCCCTTTACCTGAACCCATATGCGATGATAACCACAACTGTCAGTAGTGCGGAGCATGATTGAAGGTGTATTCAGTTATTGGTTTTTCCGCCAGGATGTATCGGTTTTGACCCACTACAGAGACAATAAAAAGATCAAGAGAGACAGGGATATAATGATCGCGAGCGAGATCACCCAATCATTCAGGAGGGCTGGTGTGGGGTTCAACAATATTTCCTGTGATTCGCCACCTGCCAGCTCATAATATAGCGGTGTTCCATTCCATGTTACTTGCACATTGACTGGAGATTCACGGGCGGACAGTGTCATGGCTAATCTCTCATGTATCTTTCCATGCCATGTGATGTTGCCATCATTTCCAACCCAGACACCGGTATTGTCAATACTACCTCCATCAAATTGAATGGTTTTGAAACTCACATCCCCATAACCATTATTCAACCATGATAACCCAATAAGATATGATTGCCGGACCGCACTTGAACCTATTAGTTGCAAGCTTTCGTTTTCCGGCAACAAGGTCCTTATTTCGAGGGTATTGTCAGGTTGCAGGAACTCAATGTTGAGCGCATTTTCCTTAAGTGCTGGATGGATGATTGAAATAAAAATGAAAATTGCCAGCCCCAGACTGCCAGTAAATAACCAGAAGGATTTTTTCCCCTTCATCCGCACGGCTGGATAAATATATCGCGGGGCTGCCCAAGCGCCCAGTGTCATCAGGGCAACCGCCAGAAAGATAAATATTGCCATATTACTGCGTGTGGCCCTCACTGGATCGAAAAATAGGACGTTTAGTATCACCGCCAAACAAAAGCCGGCAAATGAACCGGGTAATCCAATCATCCACCCCATTCATCTTGCCGGGCGTGAATCGAAAGTTGATGCCACCGCACGACTGGCAAAAAGATAATCAAATATCTTTTTTTCAAACAGGAGGTAGGTAAAAATGGAAATGGCGATGGCGATGATCAACGTAAAAATTGCGGCGATGAACAGAATAACGGGAATATCCAGGATTACATACAACCCTGACCGTGCTAGTGGGCTGACGCCAATAAAGATATCAAATTGTTCTATGAACACCTGCCGCAGAATCATCATGAGGACAAATGGCAGTGATAGTCGTTTCAGCCAGATTTCTGACTTTGTCCATAGGGATTGATTGTGCTTCCAAAAAGCCAGGAGAATTCCGGTGACAAATGCCCATGATCTATCCAGCAACAACCATTTAAATTCTCCAACCGGTTTTCCTCCGGACGATATCCATGCGAACGTGTAGATCGCAATTATCGCAACAATAAGAACAAGGATGGGTTTGACCTTGTTTCTGGCTTGTCCCCAGATGACAGCCGCGCAACAAATGTAAAACGCAAACGTCAGCGTCATGGTATGGTTGGTAACAGTAAGGCGAACTGCGTCATGAAAGAAAACCATGATCATGCCAAGATTGGCAAGTAAATTAATGAGGTTTGTGTTGTTTTCGTGATGTGGGGGGAAAAGATCCCCTGTTATGATCGAATATGCCGAGAAAGTGACCAGAAGAAACACCGAAAATGCCAGGTATAAACGGTACATCCTTTGGGGAGTTAGTAAAGTGATCGGACCGAAGTATCCCATCAATAATGCCAGCAGGGATGTGAAAAAGACGGCGATCAAAACGCCATTCCATCGGGAAACGAAATAAGCAAAATACCAGAGAATGGCCACCAGCAAACACGGCAACAAATGTTGGTAACGCTTCGCCAAAAAGTTGGACGCCTCATCCAAGGGGGGCGTCGTTTTCCGCAATATTGAGCCAACGATTAAGAACCCCGAGATAATAAAGAAAATATTGATGCCAATACTGGAAGGGGCAAGGACATCAATGAGGAGAATCCCGGGACTAGCTGGTGAAAGAAAATAATTATCACTTGCTGCAAAATTCCTGCAATGCAACAAAGCCACAGTCAACATTCCGAAGCCGCGAATGCCATCAATGGCTTGTATATAACCGGGCTTGCTGCGAAAAGAAAAAGCTTCCGAGATGAAGGAGAGTATTGTGGGCGATCTCTTTACATGAATTTGCTGGGTCATGGAAACTCTATTATAAGGAAAATTGTCAAAAATAATGCATTTTTACCCTCTCGACATTCGTTTGGTTTTGTGGCACAATCAGCAAATTCACCAAGGAGGCAGGACATCCATGAGTAAACGCCAGGAAATTCGCAAAAAACGTCAGCAAGCACGATTGCGAGAAACCATGTTCTGGATCGGCGGCATCGCTCTCTTTGTTGTACTTATTGCTGTATTGCTACTTCTTCCGGGTATTCAGGGTGAAAAGTTGCCAGATGCTGATTCATTTGTGACACCGGTTGAAAATCCCAGACCGCAAGCGGTTGATAACACCACCGGTGACCCTGATGCTCCTGTGAAAGTGGTTGAGTTTTCAGATTACCAGTGTAGTCACTGTCAGGATTTTGCATTAAATATTGAACCCGCCCTGGTTGAGCAGTATGTTGCCACCGGGCAGGTGCATCTCACCTATATTCCCTTTAGCTTTTTTGGCCCCGAGTCCTTTCAGGCGGCTGAAGCCAATTATTGTGCCATGGACCAGGGAAAATTCTGGGAGTATCACGATATCGTTTTTTCCAACGCGGCTTCAAAACTGAAACTTTCCAATGGGTACTTGAAAGCCTACGCCAGGGCGATAAATCTTAATGGTGCTCAATTTGACGAGTGCCTGGATTCAAACAAGTACACCGAACGCACCGAGGCGGATGTGGAGACTGGCAAGGAAGCCCAGATACCCGGAACGCCTGCTTTTTTGGTTAATGGTCAATTGGTGAGCCAGGCAGAGTTAATCAGCGCCATTGAAGCGGCTTTGGCGACGGGGAATTAACCCCTCTCTTTCACTTATGATCAAAAGCTCCCCGTTCACGAGTGACGGGGAGCTTGTTGTTTTTAACTAAACCTGATATGGAACTTCCAGTATCACGATCCCTGGTTTGAACATCAGGTAGAACCGCAGCAGGAGGGCAGTTTGATTATGCAGCAGGTTCTCCCACCAGCGGGTGGGAACAAATTGCGGAACCACAATGGTCAGCAATTCATTGGGTTGACGGATGGCTAGAAGATTTTCAATATATGCCATGAAGGGTTCAATTACCAATCGGTAGGGTGATTCGAGAATGACAAGGCGAACCCCATCTCCAAACCGTTCCCATTTTTCGCGCACTTTTTCTGCTTCCTTTGGATCAGCGGCCACGTGCAGGGCGGTGACATCATAAGAGAGCTGGTTTGCATAAGATAACGCTGCCAGGGAGCCGCGATGGACACCTGCGATTAAAACCACCACACGGTGGCGCGATATGCGCGGTGTGGACTCGAAGTTTTCAAGGGACAGTTTGCGTGCCAGTGATTTGTAGTGTGCATGAATGGTCAGAAAAACGGTTACCAGCAAAGGGATCAAAATAACGATGATCCACGCGCCTTCTGAAAATTTTGTTACCCCAAAAATGATCATCACCACAAAGGTGCAAATGGCGCCAAATCCATTTACCACCATCTTCACCCGCCAGGATTTGTCATGAACCACAACAGAACCCGGTTCCTGGATCTCGTCACCTGGTTTTAGCCGGCCAGATTTAAACCATCGACGCGCCATGCCAACCTGTGACAGCGTGAAAGAAAGGAAAACGCCGATGGCATACAATGGCATCAACCTGGTAACGCTGGCATTAAATAAGATAATCAACAGGGATGCCAGTACCGCCAGGGTGACAATGCCGCGTGAAAAGACCAACCGGCTACCCCGTAACGTGAGTTGGCGGGGTAGAAACCCGTCGCTGGCCTGTAATGCGCTCAGGCGGGGAAAATCAGCGAAGGATGTATTGGCTGCCATGATGAGGATGACCGTGGTGGCGGCGATGAGAAGCAGGTAGAAAATGCCCTGGCTGCCATAAATGGTACGCCCCAATTGAGAAATGAGGGTTTCCGACTCGGACGGAACGGCTGAGATATGACCTGACAGGAAGGATATCCCCAGAAACAGGGTGGCCAGGATGACGAGCATCCAAATCAAGGTGATCCCAGCGTTTTTACTGCGTGGTTCCTTGAAGGCAGTGATGCCATTAGAGATGGCTTCGATGCCGGTCAATGCGGATGTGCCATTGGCGAAAGCATGTAACAATAAAAATGGGGTGACCATCCCCAATGTTCCTTCAATATCCATCGGCGGTGGGTTGGGAACCGCCCCAAGTGAGTTTGTAAAATACTTAAACAAGCCTATTCCCACCGTGAACAACATGGTGACGACAAAGAAGTAGGTGGGAATGGCAAAGGTGATGCCCGACTCCTTTACCCCGCGCAGATTTACCATCATCATAATGAATAACAAACCCACGGCTATGTGGACACGATAAGCGTATAGACCGGGGAAGGCAGAAGCGATTTGAGCAACACCTGACGATATTGATACTGCCACGGTGAGTATATAATCAGTCAGCAGGGCTGCGCCCGCAATTTGTGCCGGAAGTTCCCCCAGGTTATCGCGGGCAACGATGTAGGAACCACCACCACCAGGATAGGCATGTATCGTTTGCTCATAAGATATGGTCACAATCACCATCAGAGTGACGATGGCAATTGCGATGGGAAAAACATAGCCAAATGCCATGGTTCCCGCCACTGCCAGGATCATCATGATCTCCTGGGTGGCATAAGCTGACGATGACAGGGCGTCAGAGGCAAAAACTGCCAGACCAACCAGCTTGCCGATGGTTTGATGGGGGGCGTCAGCAGTTTGAAGCGAAGTACCGATTAACCATTCCCGCAGAGATTTCCGTTTGGGTTTCTCTCCACGGGGTTCCACAAATGTAATACCAGAATTTACATGTTCAACGTTCACAGGTTACTCTCCTTGGATTAACAGACAGAGTGTATACCTGCGAAGTAAATTGGTAATAAAAAAGACAGGGGGAAGTATAAAGGAAATATAAAGAAGCTATTTATTCTGTGGTTTTAAAGCGGTAACCAATTCCTGGCTCGGTGAGCAGGATTTGCGGTTCCTCGGGGTTGGTCTCCAGCTTTTTCCTGAGTTGACCAACATAAACCCGTAGATATTCGATATGGTCTATGTCCTCAAAACCCCACACATAAGCCATGATGCCTTGATGTGTCAGCACCCGGTCTGCATGGGTTGCCAGATAAGACAGCAACTTAAATTCAGTGGCTGTCAGATGAATTTCCTCTTCATTGACGGTAACCACGTGACGGGCCAGATCGATGACCACCGGTGCAGCTTTAATAATATTCTGGCGATTTCCCAGGGATTGTTCAGAATGACGTAACGCAACGCGAATACGGGCGAGTAATTCCTCAATTCCAAACGGCTTGGTCAGGTAATCGTCAGCCCCGTTGTCAAGCGCTGCAACCTTGTCCTTCTCATTTTCGCGAACAGAGAGGATGATGATGGGCACACTGGACCATTGCCTGATCTGCTGACACACCTCGATCCCGTCCATGTCAGGCAATGAAAGATCCAGTACGATGACATCGGGGGGCTGGGCAACAGCCAGTGCCAAACCTTCCTCTCCGGTGGACGCCACCACCACCCGAAAGCGATTTGCTCCCAGTATGGTTTTTAAAGCCCGCAATATTTGAGGTTCGTCATCAATCAGTAGAATAAGAGGGGCTTTATCCATTACCACTTTCCTCAGGGAAGGATGGAAGTACGCCATTCAAAGTGATGGGAAGTGTAAAGTGAAAAACAAATCTTCCCGGTTCATTGCTCGCCCAGATTCTGCCCTCGTGTGCTTCAATTATACCTTTGCAGATGGAAAGCCCCAGGCCGGTTCCAGTGATGCGTTCCGCTTCGGTGACCCTGTAAAACTTGTCGAAGATGCGTTCCAGATGTTGATCAGGAACGGGGGGACCCTGGTTGCTGACCGTGGCGTGTATATAACCATCTTCCATCCGGGCGGAGACGGTTATCTGTGTGTTGGCAGGCGCATATTTAATACTGTTGGATAGCAGGTTGGTGTAAACCCGTTCTATCATGACATAATCCGCCGGGACAAGAGGAAGATCAGAAGGCATGTCCATTACGATTTGATGATCGTCAACCAATTTGCGCATTCTAATGAGTGCGCGGGAGGCGATCTCATTAAGGGAATACCACTGCTTCTGAGGCGCCAGAGCGCCCGATTCGATGCGTGACATGTCCAATAAATTGCCCACCAATAAATTTAGCTCATCAGTTTCTTCTTCTATGGTGGCAAGTAATTCCTGGCGTGCTGCCACATCCCAATCCACTGTTCCACTACGCAGGCTGGAGACTGATGCCTTGATGGCAGCCAGTGGTGAGCGTAATTCATGAGAGACCGAGTTTAGTAATGATGTTTTTAATTTGTCACTCTCTTCAAGAACACGTGCCTTGTTTTCTCCCTTGACCAAGCGTACCCGTTCAAGGGATAACGCTGCCTGACTGGCATGTGCCTGCAGCAGGCGCATTTCTTGTGGGGAGAATGCATTTGCTTCTCTCCAGATCTTAATTTCGCCCTCCCGGTCTCTGATTGTGGCCATTGAAATGACATGGTTGGGTGGGCTTGTGGGGGCAATATCAGGGGGGAAAGTAACCATCATTCCAGGCACAGGTGAATGTGTTACTTCCACCTGCACCCCTGTGCAATGAAAACCCTCGTGAATATGCGCTGATACCACCCGTGCGATCTCATTTTCATCCATCACACCGGACAGGGATGATATCAACTCGTACATGCGGGTGGCTTCCCATTCCCTGGCTCTGGCAAGTTTCACGCCGGCGCGCGCCTGGCTGAGCAACTGATTGATCACCACCGTGACCACCAGAAAGATCAACAGGGTAATCAAATCCTGCGTGGCGTGCACCTGGAAGGTGTGAAAAGGTTCGATGTAGTAATAGTTAAACGCCAGAAAAGCCGCAAAACTGGCCAGCAGGCCTGAGGTGAGGCCAAATGAAACGGCAGCCACCATGACGGGTATGATGTAGATCAGGACTGCAATTTGTAGATCAAAAGCTGGCCCAAAGACGCGCAACAACAAGGTGGTCAGAGCCACAATGCCCAGAGAAGCCATGTATCTGATGACCCATTTAACAAGTCCATCCAATAAAATGACTTTTCTCATTGACATGGTTTTTTCTCGCCGGATGTGCTGCCAATCCAATTTCCCATTACTTCAACCCGAAACCCATTGGATACAACGGTTCGGGGGAATCACATGGAACATCCTCTTTTTGCTGACGAACCGCTTCCATGGAGGATGGCAGTTCAAACGGCAGGGTTGCACAAGGTTTGAAACGTCCAAAGACTACATCCAGCACAGCCCTGGCGTTGCAGCCAAAATTGCCCAGCAGGGCGGCGGCATGATCGGATATTTCAGGGATGACAGCAGGGCGATCCAGATAAATATCCACCACGGTGGGAACCGTTTTCAGCAACTTGAGAATGCGTTCCTTTTCCTCGCCTTTAAAGTCCAGATCGCCTTCGTGGAAGAAGCTGGCGAAGAAACCCATGGCCGGGTTGGGCTGCCACGGGGTTTTCAAGCGGATGATGGCCATATCAGCCATGGAGGGGTCATCCACAACCTCAGCGTACTCGGAAGCAATAGCGCGATCAATACCCTCCACGTAGATTTTTTCTGAACCGGTCAATGGCAGGATGAACTGATGGTACGAAGCGCCGTTCTTAAGCAGGACAATTGATCGCCGTTGTGACTCTTCTCCAGCGGCAACAAACCCGGGGTTGCCAATGATTTGAACGGCTGCCTCAACGTCCACGTAGGGATTGTCGAACAGCCCCAGAATAAATTTATCCCTCAACAAACGGCGCACCGACTGGTCAATGCGTTCCATGCTGACTTTGCCCGTGGTCACCAATTCAATGATCAGTTCAGGGCAGGCCTCCCCGCCAAACTGATCCACCCCGGCTTCAATGGCTTTTTGCATGCGCTCCAACGGGGTCAGGTGCTCAACGCCCCACGCGCGGGCTTCCATGAATGTCTTTCCATCCCGAATGACTGGATTAATCAACCCCCAATCGGTGCAAACCACGCCATCAAATCCATAATGTTCGCGAAGCAGGGTGGTGATTACGGCTTTGTTGAAACCAAAACCCACTTCCTCCATATCCAGACCGATGGGTTGCCCGTAATACGGCATAATCTGGGCTGTGCCGGCTTCAAACGCTGCCTCAAACGGGGGCAGGTGATAATCAAAATTGTTGCCGGGATATACCTGTTCCTTGCCATAAGAAAAATGGGCATCCAGGCCGTCCTTCTGGGGCCCGCCGCCAGGAAAATGCTTGGTCATGCAGGTTACACTCATGGGTCCCAGGTTTTTTCCCTGAAAGCCGCGGATGTACGCTGCCACCATGCGGGCGGAACGTTGGGCATCCTCGCCGAAGGTGCCATTTACCCGCGCCCAGCGCGGCTCGGTGGAAAGGTCCGCCATCGGATGCAGGGCGGTGCGGATGCCCACCGCCAGATACTCCTGACGGGCAATGTCGCCGAATCGCTCTGTCAGTGCCGGGTCGTCAATGGCTGCCAGGCCAATGGGTTCACACCAGCGCGAAAAGTGATCAGATGCCAGGTTGGCAATGGGGTTGTCAGAAAAGCCGTGGCGCGGATCGGATGACAGTGTGACAGGAATACCAAGACGGGTGCGTTCAGCCAGTTTCTGTACACGATTGTGCCATTCGGCTGCCAGGCGCGGTTCGGGCAGGGCATGCACATTGAAATGATTCATCAGACGTTGAATGATGAGATCTGATGTGGTCAGGGGACCGAACATGCCCGGCTCTTCCACCGGCTGCCCATTCATGCCCACCGGCAGGATGGTGTGAAACATCAGCCCGGCTTTCTCTTCCAGGGTCATCTGAGCAAGTAAATCTTCAACACGCTCTTCAACGGGCAGCCGGTTATCCTCATAGGGGTCCAGCGTGCCATTTTTATTTAAATCACGGAAGGTATGCCCATTTTGAGTCATCAAGGGCGCTTCGGGGTTTCGGTTTGTGTTGCTCATGTCCACTCCTGTTACTCGATCAAGGTTGGGTTACAGGCGATCCATCAGGTTGGGGTTGCGGGAGGCAACCGACCTGGATGCAAAATAAATACACAGCAGGCAGAAAAACGTTAATCCGCTCCAAAACAGGAAAGGCAAACCGCGGTTGATGCCCGCCAGGCTGTTCCCCAGGGGCGGCGCGATGAAATTGCCGATGTTGGCGAACAATACCACCACACCAACAGCCGTTCCGGCATATTCCACGCCAACCCCGCGGGTTTCCACCACATTGGTCATGAACACCCCCATGAAACCATCCCGCATCAGGCCGGCCATCAACACGGCAGCCCAAATCAACGTCCCAGGTACAAAGGGGATCAAGCCAAAACCAAGCGCCATGATCCCGGCAGTAACCAACAGGATCTTCCGCCGTGTTCTGAGCCGGTCAGACAACAGAGCAATGGGGATTACCCCCAGCAGGCTGATGGTATGAAATGCGGCCAGGGCAGCATCAGCTGCGGCAGGCGCCCAGCCAAAATCGCGGAGGTGCAGCGGCAGGTAACCAAGCACCCCCTGCACACTGCCGCTCATGCCCATCAGGGCCAAGCCCAGCAACCACACGGTACGCAGCTTGAGTACCTCGCCGATGGAACCGAACATGGTGACGGGTTTAACTGCCGGGTCACGGGCAGGTAGATGGATGCGAAGGAAGAGCCAGGGGATGACCAGCAGGGCGGACAATGCGCCGTATGCCACCAAGACATTGCGCCAACCGCCCAGCATGGGTGAAAGCAGCGTGGCGCTGATCATCGAGCTGAGCAAAAAGCCCAGCGCCATGCCCATGGAGAGCGCACCGTTCGCCATACCCAGTTGACGGGAGGGAAAGACCATGCCGATGATTTTGATGTTGTTCATCACAACCAGCGGGCCTGTCATGCCGAATAAGATCATGGTGACCAACAGGGTCCCATAACCGGTGGAGAACCCGCGCAATGCACCAAACAGGCCGGAAAGCACGCAACTTAAGATAATCATGCGGCGTGGCCCAAATTGATCGCCCAGCGCGCCACCCAGCAGTGAACTGACAATGGCAGGCAACGCTCCAATGCCCCAGATGACACCCACCTGGACCAGGTTAATGGATAAATCAGTGGAAATTTCGTCAAACAAAACCGGCAGGCACATGGAAGGCGCTGCAGCCACAAAAGCATTGGTCAGTGTCGCCAGCACAAGCGTGCCCCAACGGGAAGGGTAATCATTTATGAGAGTGGTCATCAGGCGTCTTTTTTCCTTTTCCAACAGCCCGCAATTATTAGCCGGCTAAATTATACAATAAAAATCAACCGCATGAGGGTTTGTGCAGATTCACATGCGGTTGAGGGTTTGAGAAAGCTTTATTCTTCGATCATGCCTTCCCACGGGTAAATTTCGGTTCCACGGGCGGCTTCCCGCACTGCGGGATCATCGGAGTAATAGCCGTGCTGGGCTGCGGGGATTAAATCGCGAAGATGTCGCATCATATCGTGACCAAAGTCGTCCATCTGCTCACGCATGGATTTCTCTTTCCCGCTGAATTGAAAAGGACCAAAGGGTTTGCCGATGTTGATCTCCACCCTGGCGCGTTTTCGCTTTGACAGTGCGGGGAAGACATCGATCAGACCGTTAAAGCCCACCGGAAGGATGGGGGCATTGGATCGGGCGGCCAGCAGGGCTGCCCCGGGGCGGGGTGGTCGCAATACGGTTGCCCAGCTACCGCCTTCAGGGAAGATTGCCAGCGCGCCGCCGAGTTTTAGCACGTCAGTAGCGGCCAGGAGGGAATCCCGGGAGGAAGTGCCGCGTCGGACATGCAAGACACCCCAGGCCTGCCGAAAGGTCTCTGTCCAACCGGGGGCGTTGGGGGTGCGCAGCCCACCGATAAATTCAATGGGATACGGCATGGCAAGGATCATGGCAACCGGATCGAGAAAGTGAAAGTGGTTGCCGATGATCAGTAAGGGTCCGGACTTTGGCAGGTTCTCCCTGCCGTTAATTTTTACATCTGCGATGGTTCCCAGCACAGCAGCGATTCCGGCTCGCAAAATGGTGCGTATCAACTTGCGGCGGGGGTAACGAATTGCTTTTTCGCTCATTCCTGCTCGTCCCCGGTTTTAATGGTCGGGGTGGGTTCCTCATATTTCCATTTGCGCACGGTAAACAACAACACCAACCCCGCCAGCAGGAAGGCGATCATCAACCATACGCCGGTTCGCAAACCGCGTTCTTCTGATAATTGCGCTCCAAGCCCCTGCCGGCTGAACATCCCGGCAAACCATGCCACCACCAGACCGTAAATGGTGGGGCCGGCGAATGACGAGATCTGGCCGCTCAAGGAGAACAGCCCGTAGAATTCGGCTGATTTTTCCTCCGGCGTGATCTGGCCCACCACCGTGCGGCTGACTGACTGTACACCGGTGAGCGCAAAGCCTGCCAGCGCACCGATGATGTTGAAGAAGGTCAGATCGCGTACGATGAACAAACCTGAAACAGTGAAGATCATCAATCCAACAGCCACTGCCAGCGAAGCACGACTGCCGATGCGGTCTGTAATCTTTCCAAACAGGTAAGCCCCGATCACACTGGTGATTTGAACGATGATCATGAAGATGATCAATTGTTGCTGGGTCATGCCGAACAGGACAGCGCCGATGATGGCGGCGAAGTCGAGCGTGATCATGATGCCGTTGTTGTAGACCAGGAATGCAAGAAGGAATTTTAGTAAATCCTTATATTCGCGTGCATTCTTGTAGGTCTGCTTGAGCTTGCCCAGTGCGACCGAGATGTAGGTTTCACCTTTGGGCAGCGGGGTGGGGCGGTTGCGCTCTCTAAGGAAAAGGAACAAGGGCAGCGTGGAGAGACCATAAAAAGCAGCAGTGATCAGGAATGACAGGTGCAGCACAAAGTCACCGCCCACAGTCATGATCAAACCCAGCACCACCAGCAGGCAGACAATGCCGCCAAGGGAGCCTACTGCCCAACCAGTTCCAGACACGTGGCCCATTTCTTCCGGTTTGGCAATCTCGGGCAGCAGCGCGTTATAAAACACCTGACCCGAGCGGTAACCAATTTCAGCAAGGATGAAGAACAACATACCGGTAAAAATGTTGCCCTTGCCAACGAAGTAGAGCAACGCGGTAAAAACGCAAGCCATGGAGGTAAACACAAACAACATGCGCTTCTTGGTTGCGGAAAAATCAGCCATGGCGCCCAATATGGGAGAGACAGCCGCCACAACCAGCATGGCAATGCCAATCGAGAGACCCCACAAACGGGTTCCCTCGGCGCCGCCCACAACCTGTTGTTTAAAGTAAGCAGAATAAACCGCCAGCAGGATGACAGCGGCATAAGCAGAATTGCCAAAGTCATAAAAATACCATGCCCAGCGTTCACGCCGGGTGGTGACCATGCGGCGCTTGCGTACTTTGAGGACGGCAGCTTCGTTTACAGTTTCCATGATGCATTTCCTCCGAAAAATGATTTGTTATTTACCACTAATGATCAGCACAGACCACGGTCAAGCCAAGCAGACCAGGGCCGGTATGAACGGACAGGCCGGGGGTGAACTCGGCAATGACCAGGTCCGACGGGAGGGACAGGGAACGTCCAGCCAGCTCGGCAAAACGGGCGGCTTCGTCCGGGCAACCGGCGTGTACAATGGCGGCCTGTTCAATGGTTGTGGAGCCAACCGCCTCAACCATTAATTCCACCACACGGTCGTAAGCACGACGGTGTGTACGTACGCGTTCCAGCATATCCAGTTTGCCATTGCGCACGGTGAGGATCGGTTTAATATCCAACAAGCCCGCCATGCCGGCGGCAGCTTTGCCCACCCTGCCGCTCATGGCAAGGAATTTTAAAGTAGCCAGGCATCCGAACAGTTTCGTCCGTCGGGCGGTGCTTTCTGCACTTTCGATCACCGCGGCGCTATCCCCACCGGCCAGAGCGGTTTTGGCTGCGGCCAGGGCGGAAAAGCCCTGTGCCATTGTGAGGGTTTGCGAATCAATCACATGGATCTCCCGGTCGGGGAATTGTTCTCTTGCCAGACAGGCGCTTTGGTGTGTGGCGCTCATTTCACGACTGACACAAACACAAACAATCGAAGTTGCGCCTTTGGAAAAAGCTTCCTGATAGGCTTCAACAAAGCTTCCCGGTGCTGGAGCTGATGTGGTGGGCAATCTGCCTTCTTTTGCAATACGGGCAAACATCTCCACATCATTCAGTTCAATACCCGTTTTGTAACAATCATCTCCAAAATGAATATAAATGGGTACCTGTATGATTCCGTACTTTTGACTCAACTCCAGGGGGAGGCTGGCATCTGTATCGGTGATCACAGCAACAGTCATTGTGCATTCCTCCAGTGATGAATTAATCTATACCTGCCATTGCATCTATTCCAGGGGGGGATTTCTGCCAATCTTGGGATACCATCTATTGTAAACGAGATAACCCCAACTGTGCCTGTTGGATTTGGATTTAATTGAAATTGATTCATATTTTGATCCACAGGTATAATGAAATGGAACAAGTTTGGTGTGATCTTTTTCGTCGAAGGAATGGAGATGCCATGACCTCCTCATTGACCCAGCAGGGATTGGATGCTCTTCGTCAGGGGAATCGTAAAGAAGGTTTTTACTATTTATCCAACGCCGTCAAGGAAGACCCTCAGGATGAACGCGCCTGGTTGGGGTTGAGTGCATGTGTGGCAGATGAGGGCCAGAAACGTTATTGCCTTGAACGAGTTCTGCAGATCAACCCGATGAACCCGATTGCCATGAAGGAACTGCACCGTTTGAACGCAGCCTCGGAGACAAAAACCGAGGAGAAGGGTGCCTCCCCAACACCATCCACTCCGGCTGAACCCCCAGCGGCAGAGCAGCCCCGGTATAATGAGCCTGCGCCGGTGAATGACGGTATTGACGCGGTGGAAGAGGTTTCTCCGGGGCCGTTTTCCCAACTGACGCCTGTGCGTCAGGAACAGGCATTTATCTTGCCTGAGGGCGAAGACCTGGATGCCAGTTTTGAAATTTCCAATGACCCAATTCCCTCATTATCAGTTGAAGAAGCCGGTAGTGTTAGACATGCAGGCCGGCGGGGAAAGACTCCCAAACCGGCGGGCAAGAAAAACAGCCTGCGTGTTATTTTGTGGATTCTGTTGGTGGTCATGGTGCTGGTATGGGGTGGCCTTTTGGTAACCATTGCTTTGCTTAACGGCAGCATTCCATAATCATCGTACTCTCCATGCAGGATTTATTACGCCCGCCAGACCCTGGTGGGCGCTCATGTTATAATCCCATCCGCAGGTCACCCCCGGTACAGGAGAAGATGCATGTCGGCTAGATCGGTAAGAACGATAGAGATCATTCTGGCGGTATTTATTGTGGTTGTACACCTTTATGTGGTCTTCGCGCCCCCCAACAGTCTGATCAACTGGTTCACCACCGACGATGCATTTTATTATTTTAAAGTCGCCCAGAACATCACCGAAGGCCACGGTTCCACTTTTGACGGCTTCAGCCCCACCAATGGTTATCATCCCTTGTGGATGTTGGTGTGTATTCCGCTGTTTGCGCTCGCCCGCTTTGATTTGCTGTTGCCGTTGCGGTTGGTGGTGTTGATCATGGCTGGCCTGAACGCCGGCGCGGTGGTGATCCTGTTCCGCCTGCTGCGAAAGGTGGTCTCTGTATGGGTGGCTTTGTTTGGCGCAATCTTCTGGGGCTTCTTCACCAGCATCCATGCCATCACCACAAAATCAGGAATGGAATCCGGGATTAACGCATTTGCGGTGATCCTGTTTGTTTATCTGTTTACCCGTTTTGAGGAACGCAGGAAGAACCATCAGGATACCCTGCAGGATGTATTGTGGTTGTCTGCAGCGGCGGTCTTTGCGTTGCTCAGCCGGTTGGATAATATTTTCCTGCTTGGTATTTTTGGTCTGCTGGTGATCTTCAGAAATAGAAGTTTGCGGCTTTTGCTGGTGGGTGATCTGGTAATCATCCTTGCCGCGGTGTATGGATCCTATCTGATCCGGCTGGGTTTTTCAAAATATTTCTTTTACGAACCCACGGCGTTGTATCTGGCAGTGGCATTGGTGGTTTTCCGCCTGCTCTCGGGTTGGATTTTTGGTTTGTACAATCCCCAACTGTACCAGCGCGGCTGGAAAAACTGGCTGCGAATCCCGCTGGCGGTCTCAGTGGCAAGTATTCCGGCAGCCGGTGTGATGCTCGGGCTGCAGGCGGGCGGTATGATTATTGGGTTTCCTCGCTCAGCGTTACTGGTTGAATGGGCCATCAGCCTGACCGCTTTTGGGTTGCTGCGCTGGGTGGCAAGCCTGCTCGAACGGCGCGATGCAAACGAAGCAGAGGTCTTTCAGTTCACGTTGCAGTGGCGGCACTGGCTGGCGCGCGGACTGGCTTTTTTTGGTCCCCTTGCTGCGGTCCTGATTATTTATTTGGGCATCAACCTGGCATTCGCTGGAACTCCTTCGCCGGTGAGTGGGCAGGTGAAACGCTGGTGGGGAACCATTTACACCGTTTATGGCAAGCCCGCGCGCAACCTGGTGGAAATAACCGGTGTTTCTCCACAGGGACATTATGATCGGGACGCCTGGGCTTTACCGGCAAATTTGCCCATGCCCCTGGCAGAGGACGCCACCCTCTTGTTCCATGGAAACATTGAGGATACCGGGCCTACCGCAGTCTTTTATCAAGGTGCTTACCGGTTTTTTGCGGTTCTATTAAGCCTGATCGCCCTGCTGGGGTTGATCAATTTCAAACGGCTCGGCAGGATGATGAATGGCTTGGGCGTTCTGCCATTATTGGTGGGCAGCCTGGTACATGCACAATCCTATTACATGACCGGTTACGTTGGCATGAAGGTCTGGTACTGGGTTGCGCAGGATCTCTTGATGACCCTTGTGTTGGTGGCATTAATCGAAAGCGCGGTCCAACTGATGAAACCGGTGCGGTTGGCTGGCTGGGTGTTCGCGGGGTTGGGTATGCTGATGGCGCTCTTTATCGTGGCGCAAAATCTCAATCTCACTCGAACCATCATTCCATATCAGATTGAACCCGGGTATGAAGAGGGTTATCTGGAGGGAGTGCATGCGTTGGAGGAAGCCACAGAACCAGGCTCTTTGATCGGGTCAACGGGTGGGGGCATTATTGCCTACTTCATTGATGACCGCACCATTGTCAACCTTGATGGATTGATCAATTCGTATGAATATTTTGAGCTTGTGCAAGCCGGTCGTGGAGGGGAGTATCTGGATCGGATTGGATTGGATTATGTGTATGGGGCGTACTACATCGTCACCTACAGCGAGCCGTACATCTATATATTTGAAGACCGTCTGAAGTATCTGGGGGACATTGCCTGGTCGGCTTTCTACCGGTATACACCCGGGAATTGATTTTGCAGGACCACAAGGTGGTTTAAACGTAAATACCCGGATGGAGTACTCCGGGTATTTGTTTATTTACACTTCCAGCAGTAAAGCCACTTCTTTTTCGGTGTGAAAATCCTTGATGAATTGATCCAACTGGGAATAGGTGGGTTGGAAATACAACATGGGACCATCACCCTTGACGTGGGATGCCCCCGCTGCGATGCCCGTGTCAACCCCGATCCACATCTCATAGATGGGGTCCATTTCATTTCCTTCGACTTCCAGCTCTTCCGTGATATTTTCACCATTCAAATAGCGCTGCACGAGGTGGGGATCCTGCATAATCACTGCCTGCCGGATGGTAAGGAGCAATTCGGGGCTGGTCAGGCCAAAGCAGATGGAGTTCTCCACCCCGTAATGAGTGACCTTGCGAATACGGCAATCACCCTGCTTGAGTCGTTGCAGGTCCTGCGCAAGCTGGTCGACGTCCAGACAGTGAACCATGATATTTTGTGAAAAAATTTCGCGTTCCCCCACCCACAACGAGAGATTCATCCATAACAGCCCAAGGTCGCTATTCATTTCAACACAATTGCGATTGATGACTCCGTGTTCGGGTTCCTTCCTGAGTATTTCCAACCGCGCTGCCAGATAGGCTGCGCCTGTCCTTGCGTTATTGATTTCTGCCATAATCCCCACCTCTTTACTGGAATGATTTCCCCCTTGCTGGAGCGACCCGGCGGTGAACATTCATCTCGCCTTGGTTGATTAACTCAGCAAAAGAAGCCAGAATGGACGAGCATCTGACTGCTTTTGTTTGTAGCATGGCAGAAAATGGACTGATAGTCGGGATTTCCCCCATCTAAGGGATGGGGAAGTTACCCATACAAGTGAAAATTTGACAATCATTTGGCTTTTTTATTGGAAATGGATATACTAAAACCAGCATGAGACTGTTTGACCACCCGTACGTTGCTGGTCAATCCTCCGTCGAATTGCTGCCTCTGGCACGTTTTTTGCCACCGTTACCGGCAGGCATCATCGATTCGTGGTTGCGCCAGCAAGTCGCCCCGAACGAATGGATACTTGACCCTCTGGGCGCCAATCCTCTATTAACCATGGAGGCGGCCAGAGCGGGTTATCGTGTCCTGCTTTGTGTTAATAATCCCATCAACGAGTTCATCATTAGAATAATTTCCCGCGCTCATACCCGCAGCGAGTTTCAGTCGGCGCTGGCTGAACTGGCTTCATGCCAGCGGGGGGATGAGCGTCTGGAAATACATTTAAAAAATCTGTACGCCACGCGCTGTGCCGGATGTTCCAACCTGATCCAGGCGCAAGCTTTTTTGTGGCGAAAGGATGAGAAATTTCCATTTGCCAGGGTTTACACCTGCCCGCATTGTGGTGACACTGGTGAGCGGGACGCCACACCGGAGGATTTCGCGCGGATCGATGCCATGGGAGGGGATGCGCTGCACCGCGCCAGGGCGCTTGGCCGTATCAGCCTGGACAAGGACATCACCCGTGCGCGGGCAGAAGAAGCGCTGGATAATTACCTGCCACGCTCGCTTTATTTCATCTTTGTCCTGCTCAATAAAATTGAAGGGCTGTCCACCACGGAAGAACGCAAAGACATGTTGCGGGCACTGGCTCTTTCGGTATGTGATGAAGGCAACACCCTGTGGCCCCATCCTAGCGGCAGGAACCGCCCGCGCCAACTGGTCAGCCCGAATCAATTCCGTGAGCGCAACCTGTGGGATGCCCTTGAGGATGCAATTTCACAGTGGACCATTCTGCGGGAACCCGTTGAAGTTGTTGATTTTCCAAACAAGCCCGATGGGGGCGGCGTCAGTCTGTATTCAGGCCGGTTGCGTTCATTTCTGAGTGAATCTAAGTTTGTCAATCCGCAAGTCACAATTGCGGTGATTCCACGACCCAATCAAGCCTTCTGGACGTTGACCGCGCTGTGGTCTGGCTGGTTGTGGGGACGCGAATCAGTAATGCGGTTGAAGAGCGCGCTGGAACGGCGGCGGTACGATTGGGTGTGGTATGCCAATGCCATTGAAAGCCTGATGGTTCCGTTAAAACGCTCCGCATCGGGTCAATTACGCTTGATTGCGCTGCTTCCAGAACTGGCTCCCGGTTTCCTTTCTTCCGTGTTGATCGGAACCGAGGTGGCCGGCTTTGAGTTGAAGGGGCTGTCCATCCGGGTGGAGCAAAATCTGGCACAAATTGAGTGGAAACGCTCGGAGAAAACCCTGCCGTTTACCAACGCACGCATGGAGGAGTATTGCCAGCAAGCCATTGTTGATTTCCTGCGGCGTAAAAATGAACCTTCCTCCTATATTCTGTTACATGCAGCCAGCCTGGAACGCTTGATCGAAACGCGGTGTCTGGGCAATCCCCGTATGCAGTCGGGGGAGGTTGTGTCTTCAGTACAGAGTTGCATTGACCGCATTTTCTCGGCCAAGCAGAGTTTGCGGCGATACGAAAGCCAGGCGCAAAATCATGAAAGCGGTTTGTGGTGGCTGGAGAACCATGGTGAAATAACCGAAATGCCGCTTGCAGACCGGGTGGAGATGGAACTGGTGCGCTTCCTCGATCACCAATCGGAATGTACGCTTGAAGAAATTGACCAGCACCTGTGCGGCGTGTTCCAGGGGTTGATGACGCCTTCGTTGGAGTTGATCAAAACCATCCTGGCTTCCTACGGTGAACAGCGCGGACAGGGCAACACATGGCAGCTCAAAGCCACAGAAAAAGGTTTTGCACGGCAGGCCAATTTATCGCAGGTGCGTGAACGATTAATGCTGCTTGGAACCCGGCTGGGGTATCACTGGCAATCGGATGATGAGTTGTGCTGGGTGGATGATCATGGCCAACCCCGGTACCAGTTCCATTTGTTTGCCTCTTCCATTATCAGCCGGTTTGTGCTGCAACCCCAGTTGGTTGAGCCGTGCCGCAGCATTCTGGTGATGCCCGGAAGCCGATCACGCCTGCTGGCTTACAAGCTGGACCGTGACCCCCGTCTGGCGGAATGTATGGCCGCCGGATGGCGGGTGCTCAAGTTCCGCCACCTGGCGCGCATGGTCAAACGGGAAGATCTCACAGCCGATTTGTTCGAGGCGCTGCTCGATCAGGATCCGCCGCTGTGGGAGGAAGCCGTGCAGATGAGCGTGTTTGATGTCCCCGTGGAAGAATAAACCTGTAAACTGAATACGTTCGCCGGCAGTTTAGGGTGGTGTGACTGTGACGGTTGGCGTTGGCGTTTCGGTCGGCTGCTGAGTTGGCGTCACCGTTGGGGTTTCAGTTAAGGTTGGGGTAACCGTTGCGGTCACTGTAACGGTGGGGGTCAACGTGGGAGCATTGTTATTCAATTTGAGGGTCTTGACCGCTTGAGTGTCCTGATTGCTGCGCATCACCAGCCGCAATGAGAACGGGCCGGGTGGGACATCTTTCAGATCCCATGAAGTGACCAGGAAAGGTTCAGTGTGACGTTCGGTGAAGGTCGCCAGGGTATGCCAGTCGTGAGGGTCATGGCCGTTGCCCCACTGCAGCACAGCTTCACGCAGGTCGGGGGCATGCGCCACCATGTAAATATCCAGCGGGCGGTCGTTGATGGTCTGATTGTCATTCAGGTTGGAAAAAATAATCGTTGGGTGAGGATCGGTGTTGTTGCACTCCCGCGATGGAACGAAGGTGATCGGCGAGGGCAGCCCCATGCTCTCAGCCCATGCCTGGCCCTGACCGGTCTCGCGGATCCAGCGCTGCGCAGATGGGTCGGTGACATTGAGAACAGAACGCTCCTCAACAAAATCGGAGCAGTAAGCAGATTCACGCAGTCCGGTCCATGTATCAACGCGCACCTTGCGCCACAGATCTTCCTCTTTGGGCAGTGGCCCCTGATCAAAGGCAAAGATCTCGGTTTTCTGCGAGGGACACCATTCAGACGGCTCGGTTCCCGAGGATGAGCAGATCACGCGCTCCATGATGCCATCGGGACGGGCGAAGTTGGACGGCCCGTTGGGATTGACCATATAGATGGCCTGGGAGAAGAACTGGGACCAGATGGGAGCTGCGCCAGTGAGACCGGTGGTGTTGATCATGGGGGTGTAATCGGCATTACCCACCCATACGCCAACCGTCAGGTCGGGGGTGTACCCCAGTGTCCAGTTGTCGCGGAAGTCATTGGTGGTGCCGGTTTTGGCAGCCACAGGAAAGCCCAGATTGAGAACTGAGTTTGAGCCAAACATGGGCGTGCGGGCATTATTATCTGAGAGAATGGATGAAATTAAATAGGCGTGCTCGGCACGCACCACCTGGCTGGCCTGGGGCGTGTATTCGTACACCAGGTTGCCCTGATAATCCACAATGCGGGTGATGGCCACCGGCGGAACGCGATTGCCGTTGTTGGCAAACACGGCATAAGCACCGGTCAATTCCAACAGAGACACGTCGCCGCCGCCCAGGGTGAGCGCCAGACCATAGTCCGGACGGGTGAAGCTGGTGATACCCAATCGTTCCGCCATCTTGATCATGCCATCAGCGTTGGGCGTGGTGGGGTCATCATAAATGCGGACGAAATTGAGCGTCTTGACTGCCGGAATGTTGTATGAGTTTGCCAGTGCATCCCGCAACAACACAGGCCCGTGGAAACGTTCATCGTAGTTAACCGGTTGATAAGGCGGGCGGGTGTCGGCAGGGTCGCCTGAGGGGGGAAAGTCAGATGGCACATCCCAAATCAGCGTGGCAGGGGTCCACCCCCGCTCAAATGCGGCAATGTAATTAACGGGCTTGATGGATGAACCGGGCTGGCGGGTGGGCGAGGTGGCCATGTTGACCTGGCCTGAGATGCCCTCGTTGTAAAAATCGGCTGAACCCACCATGGCCAGGATCTCGCCGGTGGAGGGGCGCAAGGCGACCAGTGCGCCATTGGTGACATGCAGATCGGCCAGTGAGTTTACCTGATTGGTGACGATGTTTTGTGCCAGGTCCTGCATGGCAGGGTCCAGGGTGGTGGTTACAGTAAAGCCAGAGCGATAGATGACCTGCGGATCAAACTGTTCTTCCAGCAATGAACGCACGTACATTACCCAGTGTGGATAGCGGATATTCTCTTCCTTTTGCTGGAAGGGATAAACTTCGATTTCCTTGACGGCGTTACTGGCTGAGACGGCGTCAACGCAAACGGGTTGATCGCTGTTTGAGACCTCGATGCAACCCTTCTCGTTGCTCAACTGATAAGTGAGCAGCATGACCTGTTTGTGACGGGTAAGGGTGGCTTCGCGGTTGGTGAAAATATCGTAAATGGCGGGCGCCTGGGGCAGACCGACCAAAAACGTGGCTTCCGCCATGGTCAGGTCGGCAGCAGATTTGTTGAAGTATGTCTCGGCGGCAGCCTGAATGCCATAAGCTCGATTGCCGTAGAAGTTTTCATTCAGGTACAACTCAAGAATTTCATCCTTGCTGTACTTGCGTGAAATTTCAGCGGCCAGCACAACCTCGCGAAGTTTGCGTTCGTAGCTCTGTTCCACCCGCTCACTCGGAGAAAACAGAAACGTTTTGGCAAGTTGCTGGGTGATGGTGGAGGCGCCGGAGACGATCTCATCGGAGGTGTAATTTTGCCAGAAGGCGCGGGTAATGCCGTACAGATCGAACCCGGGGTTGGTATAGAACTCCTTGTCCTCAGTGGCAATGGTGGCTGCCAACACGTAGGGCGAGATGCGGTCCAGCGGCACGTAGGTTCGCCGACCAGCATCCGGGTCAATGATCTCATACAGTAAATTGCCGTTACGGTCCAGAATGCGCGTGGTCTCAAACTGAGAGGCGTGATCACGGAGATTGTCTGAATCAGGCAGGCTGGAGGCAATGCTGAAATACTGTATCACGCCGATGGAGGCAACCAGCACCACAATGAACATGGAAATAAACAAAAAAGCGACAGCGCCGCGCAGCAGACAGCCCAGATTGCCAGGGCGGCGCATCAACCCGCCTGTGGCGCCACTTGCCGGGCGGCGCGGGGGAATGTTCTGCCCGCCACCGTAGCGACGAACACCCTGAGTGGTGGCAACCGGCGGCGGTGTGACAGAAGCCCGCGTCTGATATGCTGGTGGAACATTGGAAGCCCTGGTTTGGCCCGCTGATGGTGGTGAATTGTAGGCAGCCGGGGTCACGCGGGTGGCGTTGATGTCCACTTCATCCACACGGCGGGGTAGAGGCTGGTTTTGATATCCGCCCGATGGAGGGGGGATGGTGGCGCGTTGATCAATGGGTGGCAGAGTGTTCTGGCGTTCCACTGGAATCGCACGGGTGGCATCAGCCGCCGGTGGTTCAGGAACCATCGGGTTGACCTGCGTCACGCTTTGATCGGGTGTTTGGCTGTCAAATCCATCCTGCCCGTACCAGCCGCCGGTTGAATCCGGATCACCTGTGGGGTGATGGGGGACATTTGATGCTGGCTCGGACGTATTGTCTTCATCCGGTGGTGAGCTGGTCTCAGCGGAGGGAAGAGGAATGGCATCCTCAGGCAGGTCGGGGTTGTGCTGCGCGTTCTCATCTTCACTGGCAGCCAGCAAGCGGCGCAGACGATTCCCGGGCTGATCGGAATTGGGTGTTTCTGGTTTTTTATCCTCCGGATTTTCCGGAAGGGTATGATTGATGTCGTCATGATTGGTCATAAGTGCGGTTTCCTTGGATTCTTTAACCCTGGTGTCATCATTCTAGCACAAAATTTCGCCTTAAATGAGAAAAGACTAACGCAGGCCATAGATGCGGATGGTTGTTTTAGTTGTTTCCATCTTGTAACACGTTGAGGTTTAAAGTATGCTAGAATTACAGTTCTATATAACCCGACCTTGCACAGGGGGGTACGCAAGAGCGGGCCAGCAGGATGCTTTTGGCGGTTCGCGCCAGGAGGGCAATGATGAAGCGAAACTGGAAAATATTACTGCCAACCATGTTTTTGCTGGTTTTTTCGTCAGTGGTGTGCAGTATTACGCCCGGTACAATCAATATCAATTCGACCGAGGTGGTTGAGGAAATGCAGGGTACACTGGGCGCACTTGAGTCCACGTTGAACGCCCAGCTTACCCAGGCCCCAACCCTTAAAGTGCCTGATATTGAGCTGCCCGGCACCATCTCAGGTGATCTGTCCTATCCCTCGGAATATTTGCCGCCAATGAAGGTGGTGGCGTTTCGGGTGGATAATGGCCAGCTAACTGGCGATTATAAGTTGATCGAAACGACAGGCGATGTGGGGGTGTATGTAATCACCGGTTTGGAGCCGGGAACCTATTGGGTGGTGGCATATTCCAACGAGAACCCGGGTCAGGCAACCACGCTGGGTGGAGGGTACACCAGAGCCGTACCGTGCGGGTTGACGGTGGAATGTGAGGATCACAGCCTGATTGATATTGTGGTCAATTCCGGCTCCATTGTGACCGATATTGACCCGGCTGACTGGTATGCACCAGAAGGCACTTTCCCGGCCAACCCTGAGCCGTGATCCAGACTGTACCTTTATGTAAACCAAAATGACCATCCAACGGAGGTCCCATGGATTTTAAACTTAACGCGCCTTATCAGCCCACCGGCGATCAGCCTGATGCCATTGACGGACTGGTGAGAGGCGTTCAGCAAGGATTACGCCATCAGGTTTTGCTTGGCGCGACCGGCACCGGCAAGACCTTTACCATTGCCAATGTCATCCAACGGGTACAGCGCCCCGCGTTGGTGATGGCGCACAATAAGACTCTGGCGGCGCAGTTGTATGCTGAATTCAAAGAGTTCTTCCCTGAGAATGCGGTTGAATATTTTGTTTCATATTATGACTACTACCAGCCGGAAGCTTACGTTCCCCAGCGCGACCTTTACATTGAAAAGGATTCGGCGATAAACGAAGAGATTGACCGGTTGCGTCTGGCTGCCACGACGGCGCTCATGTCACGGCGGGATGTCATAATCGTCGCCTCTGTGTCTTGCATTTACGGTCTGGGGTCGCCCGAGGCATATTCTGCAGTGGTGATCCGGTTGGAAGTGGGCCAGATGTACCGGCGTAACATGCTGTTGAGGCAATTGATCGAAAGTCAGTACACCCGCAATGACATGGAATTACGCCCGGGCGTTTTCAGGGTGCGCGGTGATGTTCTGGAAGTCTTTCCTGCCTATGAAGACCACAAAGCATTTCGCTTCTCATTCTTTGGTGATGAAATTGAGCGCATTCTGATGTTCAACCCATTGACTGGTGAAGTGTTTGATGAACCACAGCAGGTGGAGATCTTCCCCGCCAAGCATTACATTACTGCTGAAGATCGCTTGAAGCAAGCCGTGGTGGATATTGAGGAAGAGTTGACCACACGGTTGAAGCAATTCAAGGACAACGAGCGTTTCCTTGAGGCGCAACGCATCGAACAGCGTACCCTGTACGATCTGGAAATGTTGCGCGAAGTGGGGTATTGCTCAGGTATTGAGAACTACTCACGTCATCTCGATCAGCGTCCGGCCGGTTCACCCCCGTGGACGTTGATGGACTTTCTACCCAGTGACTACCTGTTATTCATTGATGAGTCGCACATGACCGTGCCCCAGGTGCGTGGCATGTACAACGGCGACCGCTCACGCAAGGAGACGCTGGTGGAATACGGCTTCCGCCTGCCGTCTGCGATGGATAACCGCCCGTTGAAATTCGACGAGTTTGAACAGCATATGGGTTATACCATCTACACTTCAGCCACTCCGGCGGATTATGAGATGCGCCACGCCGAGCAGGTGGTGGAGCAGATTATCCGCCCGACGGGTCTGTTGGACCCGGAGGTGGAAGTGCGTCCCACCCGCGGCCAGGTGGATGACCTGATCGGCGAGATCCGTATACGTGTGGAGAAGAGCGAGCGCGTACTGGTGACCACCCTCACCAAACGCATGGCTGAAGACCTGTCAGAGTACCTGATGGAACTGGGCATCAAGGTTCACTATCTGCATTCAGAAGTGGATACGCTTGAGCGCATTGGTATTTTGCGGGACCTGCGTCTGGGTGTTTTCGACGTGGTGGTGGGCATCAACCTGCTGCGTGAAGGCCTTGACCTGCCAGAAGTATCCCTGGTGGCGATCCTTGATGCGGACAAGGAAGGTTTCCTGCGCTCAGGGACGGCGTTGATCCAGACCATTGGACGCGCTGCACGCCATGTGCACGGTCGGGTGATCATGTATGCCGACAAGATGACCGATGCCATGACCAAGGCCATTGATGAGACCAACCGCAGGCGTGCCAAGCAAAAGGCTTATAACGATGAGCACGGCATCGAACCGGTTGGTATTGTGAAAGCCATTCACGACCTCACCGAACGGTTGGGTGTGTCGCAGCATGAATCAGTTGGGATTGCCGATGAGCGCGGTGAGTACCGTACAGGGGGAGGCAGGCGCAGCATGCCCAAGGGAGAGATGGAACGTATCATCTCAGAACTGGAAAATCAAATGCGAGCCGCAGCCCGCGAGCTGGAGTTTGAACGGGCAGCCATGTTGCGCGACCAGATCTACGAAATGCGCAGCATCCTGGCTGAAGAAAGCAATCTGCCGCCCTGGAAACGCGCCCGCCTGATTGCCGGAGAAGTGGACGAGTAGGAGACAGGCAACACTGGCAATGACCCACGCATAAAGGGTCGGGCGAAGCGAACATGATTATCAAAGACCGGCAGGGACCCCCCGCCGGTCTTTTGGATCACGCCGTCTGTTTAACCGAGAAACTGGTGAACTGATTGCTTGCCGGTTCCCATTGATAGCTGACATTGGTGACAAATCCAGACCGTGGTCCTTTTCGCAGCTTGTCCAGCATCAACTCAAGATCTTCGCGGTCACCCTCTGCCAGTACTTCCACGTTGCCTTCGTGGGTGTTCCGCACCCAGCCGGTTACCTTGTACAACACTGCCAGATCCATGACAAAATAACGAAAGCCCACGCCTTGAACATGACCTTCAACGGTGGCATGCAAGCGGTAAGAACGTGCACCCATGAACGCCTCCTATTTTTTTCTGGTAAGAATGACGGTGGCAGCAGGAACGGCAATTAAAATTAATAGAATGATCAGATATGGCGTTAGGTTTTCAAACGCAACCGCTCCGGCGTCCAGCCCGAGTGATTCGCGCCGCCATTTTTGATCGAGCACCCCCAGCGGTTCCCCCAGGGTTTTCTCCACTGCTTCTTCACAGCCCATGCCATCCGCATAAGCGTGCATCAGGTTCTCAATGCCACTGGTTCCATGGTTTTCATAGAGATAGCGGGTGAATGAGGCTGACTGGGCATATGCCTGAAATGCCCCTGATGCTTCGGGTGGGAAGGCTTCACATAATGATGTCATCGGCATCAGTGTATCGTTCTCCACAGCAATGTCCAGTACCCGCTGATAATCAGGATTGGGGCGGGTTTCAGCCAGAGAAGCCGTACCCTCCAACAACCATGGCGGCAACAGATGGACATTTTGCCCGAGCATTTGATATTGCAGCATATGCGCCAGTTCGTGCGGGATTTGTCGCTCAAGTTCGAGGGATTGATCGGCTCCTGGAGCCACGGAGATCAGAACCACATCCAGTTCAGGGCTGGCGTGTCCTGCCACCCAGTATTGCTGGGTGAGCTGCAATGCTTTTTGAAGATCGGCAGCGGTGGAGTAAATGTAAAGGTCGATCTTGTTTACCAGTTGGGCTGGAAGATAAAGACTGGCGTTGGTCAACCCGGCATCGGCTGCATTCATGGCAGCCTGACCGAACTCAAGCCCACCTTCGTACCAGTGAATTTCAAGGGATTCCGTTTCGATTGATGACCAGTTGTGCAGGTTGTCAATGTAGTCGAAGGAGTAATTATCGCTTTCGATCTCACTTCCGTCTGTAAAGACCACCCGATACCAGTAGGTGATTTTGGCGAAAGGTCTGAGGGGCGAATTGACCAGATCGTACGAGAACAGCGCTTCACCAAACTCGTTCAGATCCACATTTTGCAGGCGGGCACTCTGACCTTCCGGCTGGATGAAGAGGAACAGGTTCTGTATGTTCTCAAAAGGGGTGATCTTCGCTTGAAAGGTGATTTCGTCCCCATAGGTATAGAAAGCAGCCACATCGGTGAACTCCACCTGTGACTGCTGATTTTGAGGCGCGTACATCGCCTGGCTGGAGGCTGTGGGTAAGGGGGCTGAAAACAACAGGGCTGCCTGGGTCATCAAGGCAATAACAAACAGCCAGGGGCGCATAAGGTTTCCTTTGAGAGGTTTACTCTTCGTCTTCTTCGGCGGATTCATCTCCATCGAGATCGACGAAATCCTCCAGATCCTGCGGGTCCATACTGTCCACATCCATGAAGCCGTACAGGCGGAAGTTGTCGGTAAACTCCAGGTTGTCCAGCGCTTCCTGGTAATACTCCTCTTCCTCATCGCTTTTCGCCTGGTCCATCAAGTATTCGAACAGGTCGGATACCCCCTCGCCGCCGATCTGGGACAGGGACCAGATGGCTGCTGAGAAAACATCCTCATCAACTTCATCCTGCATTTCGACCAGGTCAATCAGGTCCTGTCGGGCTCCCTTGAGTTCCAGTTGACCCGCGGCGCGAACGGCTTCAAACTGAATATTCACATCCGCGCTTAAGATGGATGCAAGAACCGGGCCTTCCCAGGCTGAATCAGCGGAACGCCCCATGGCAAACAGCGAGCTGGCTTTCCATTCAGGGTCTTCACGTTCGTAAGCCGCCTGGATGAGGGGCGGCACTTCTTTACGGCTGGAGAAGCCGAGCGATTCCAACACCCTGCGGCGCACGATGTCTTCATCCTTGCCCTGGAAAACCGTCAGCAAGCTTTCCTCGATTTCGTGCAGGTCATCCGCTTTGATTTCTTCCAGTTCGCCGAGATAAATGAAAATGCCCAGCGCGGTGGCGGCTGCGGCGCGCACCAGCGGAGAAGGATCGTTGTACAGCATGTTCAGAAACTGGGGGATCAGGCGGGGATCATTCGTTTCCCAAAGAAGCCTCACTGCCACTGCCCGCACCCTGAAATCGGCATCGCTGAGCGCATGACGGGCCACCGAGTCGAACGACATCAAGGTGTCCATTTCCGCCAGTTCTTCCAGATCGGTCAGCAGGGATAAACGCCGTTCGGCGTTTACCTGTGGCCAAACAGATTTCAACTGCTGCAGGTCATCACCTTCAAGATCGGTGAATCGCTGCAACAGCCGGGCTGGAAAGGGGTTGGCATTATCCAGCAGGGCGCTGGTAATTTCATCAAATGGAATTTCATTCTTTCCAGATGTCATGATGGCTGCCCTCTTTGTTTGACTTACTTGATGATATCCACCGGATTGATGATCTCCTGGGTGGTGATGTAAACCATCAACAGGATCAGCGCAGCAAAACCTATAAAATGTACGAGGTTCTCATATTGTTGCGGAACCCGCTTGCGCAGGAATATTTCGGGGATGAGGAACAAAATGCGACCGCCATCCAATGCGGGAATGGGCAGCAGGTTGGTGAGACCCAGTGCAACCGAGACCACACCGGCGAAGAACAATGTGGTGGATGGTGTTCTACCGGGCAGGTTTTGCTCGGTGGTTTCTTTGTCAATTTCCTTGACCTGACTGTAAATGTCAAACATGCCTTTGGGTCCCACCACCACCTTTTCCTCGGGTGCAATCTGACCGCCGATTAATCGGCCTGGCAGTGCGATCAATTGGCGTGCTTGATCCAGGGTGGTTTGAAGGCTGGCTGGCAGCGCCTGCAAGAAATTCAGGCGCGGAGAGAGCATGGCAATGCCGATGGCGCCTTCTCCGGCGGGTGGGTTGCTGCGGGGGGTCACAAGCAGGCTGATCTCCTGACCGTCACGCAGGATGATCAGCTCAATTTCCTGACCCAGGTTGGATTGCACCACTTCAGTCAGTTCATCCTGTCCGACAATTTGTTCACCGTTGATGGAATAAATCACATCGCCCACCTGCAGGCCGGCCATTTCAGCCGGTGAATTCGGGCTGATGCCGGCAATCTCGACGGTATCAGGGGTGCGGTCGCCGCCGGTGGAGAAGACGATCGAGAAAATCACAATACCGGTCAGCAGATTCATCATGGGGCCGCCGATCAGTACCAGCAGGCGTTTCCAGGGCGACGCAGAAGCCAGACCCCCGGGTACATCGGGGTCATTCTCACCTTTGGGGCGAACAAACCCACCAAATGGAATCCAGTTAAGGGTGAACTCGGTTCCGCCCAGAGTGAAAAGTTTCACCAGCCGGGGTGGAAAACCAAAGCCAAACTCTTCCACTTCCACACCCACCAGGCGTGCCATGACGTAATGACCCAACTCATGAAGGAAAATCAGCGCGCCAAAAATTAATACAAATTCGGCGATGGTAATCAAGATTTCGAAATTCATTTTATTTCCGTCCCTTTAAAGACATCGTTGCCTGGTAATTTCTGAGCAAGGATGTTTCCATTAATTTCCATTTCCGTGCGCTATCTGCTCACGGGATGAACTTATTATAACCAGTTTCACAAAGCGGATGCAAAGACGGCTGAGGGTGGCGGCTGCCTTGTATATCAGTCAATCAGATGGGCTGGTCCCCCGGCGGAAGCGGTCAGCACCTCGCGCACGCCATCCAGTCGTGCCAGCCTGCTGCTGATACTGGCTGCCATATCCGCGGTGGTGAGCACGTGCACATTGGGCCCGGCGTCCAGTGTGTAAAACACCGGACAACCGTGTTTACGCCAGCGGCGCACTGCCTTCATGACCGTCAGGGAGGCCGGTTCCCAGTAAAACAGGGCTGGCTGGGATGTCATCATCACAGCGTGCATCATGTTGGAATCCTGTTCCACGACGGTTGCCAGTGCTTCAAAATCACAATGCTGAATGGCGTTGCGACATTGCTGCAGACGCAGTGGGGCGCCCTGCACCCGGGCAACCTGCAACGGGCTGGTGGCAGCCAGCGCATGGCCCTGTGTGGAGCCGGTGGCTTTGTGCCCGCTGTGAACCACAGCCACACAATCCACCAGTTGCCAGTGTTCTGGAGGGGCAATGGACCGTGCGTAGGAGTCCTGGTCGGTTGACCCGGGCAGCCATTCCACAAATCCGGCAGGGATCGAACGGCAGGCTGAGCCTGAACCTTTGCGTGCCAGACGGGAGAGGGCAGGCTCATCGAGTTCCAACCCGGCTGCACGGCTGGCGGCCAGGGCCAGGGCGGCAAAACCGGAAGCCGATGATGCGATACCCGCGCCGGTGGGGAAGTTGTTGTTGCTTTCGACAATTGCACGGTGTTTCATGCCAGCCATGTGGCGGACGTGATCCAAAAAACGGCTGACTCTATCCATCCTGGCGTCGGTCACCACTTGTTCATTAAGAATGAGTTGATCGGCGCCGAGAGCAGGATCAAAACGAACACACGTGCGTGTTTCCAGACCAGCCAGGTTCATTGAAATGGAACCGTTCACCGGAATACGCAAATTGCGATTTTGATCGCCCCAGTATTTTATGAATGCGATATTTGGATGGGCAATGGCCGTAGCCGGTTGATCATTCATATATGCTCCCTCCACGCAAAGTGTAACATGAGGAGTGGGGCGTTTCCAGAGAGTGCATAATTCTTTTCATCCATTATTATTGAAACCAACAAGACTTTTTGGGAATTTGGATAGATGTAATAATGTGTAACTATTATTTATTTTCTTGGTTTCCTGTAAATTTGCAGTAAAAATTTTCGAATTTTTATTGATTTCTTTGGTTTGTCATGCTAGTATCAGAGAAGGGATTGTGTGGGGATCTCTTTCCGTATTTGCATACCTTTATCAATATATTATCCGGTTCTAGTCGGTCCATATCCTCGTTGCAGTGTGGGGTTCCAGAGTTTTGCGGATGAAAAGGATTAATGCCATTATGGTTATGAATCGGATACCAAGGAACCGTCCAAAATCCAGTGGCCTGAAATGGGTTATTCCATCGGCAGCCCTCATCTTTGCCATGGTACTGCTGGCATTCTCCGCCTCACCGGTCTATGCAGAAGGGGAAGCGCCAACCGCCCCTGAGACCCCCGAAACCGTTGAGAATGACAATGAACAGGAACCCGTTGTTGAGCCGACGCCTGAAGTGACGGACCTTCTTGAGAATGGCAGCGAACAGCCAGAGGAACCCCAGCCAGTCGCAGACGGTCAAGATGGAACATTGGTTGAAACACCGAATGATACGCCACCTGTTGAAGAGGAAAATGAGGAGGGGCAACCACAGCCCACGCCAGAGGCTGTAGTTAACCCTGTCTCTGTTGAAGAGGAAAGTGCGGAAGACCAATCTCAATCCACTCCAGAGGCTGTAGTTGATCCTGTTCCTTCAATTGAGACAATTGTGGATGGGAGCAATGCTCCATCCATTCAGGATCCTTATTTCACCCGTGCCTCAACCCTGTTCCAGTTCACCGCCGCCGATTGCGACCCTTATACGGATGGCGAGCAACCCTGCGCAACCCCCATCCAGGCAGCTCTGGATGATATCGCTCTGAATGGCGTTCCAGATGATCGTATCGTAAATATCGAAGGCGGAACGTACGCTGAAAACATCACCATCGATGGTCTCGACTCTGACCTGATCCTGTGGGGTGGGGCAGACAGCAACCCCACCATTCTGTCGGGTTCGATCCTCATCTCCAACACTGGAACCACCACCACCCGCACCATTACCCTTCGCAACCTGACTCTCAGTAATAATACGGTCACAGCCAGTTGCGCCTCATGCACCACTGCCGGCCTGAGTCTGGTTCTCGATGAGGTTGTGCTGGATGGGACGGCTATTAATGTCACCGGAACCGATAACGATGACACGGTGGTAATCAATGATAATGGGATCACCAATACGAGCGGGGGGGCCATTACGGGGGGAGCAGGTGATGATTCATTTACAATTCGGGGCACGACTGGCGACGATCAGATAACCGTTTCTGACGTACATGTTGAGCTAAAAAATACATCCAATGCTACTTTTGCATACACCGGCCTGGAGTCGGTTCATATAAATGGAGGAGCTGGAAATGACGCCATTACCGTGGCGTCGATTGGCTTTGTTTCGGTGGGTGTGGACGGTGGTGACGGCACGGACGAATTAAACATCACTCCGGCGGTTACTTCGGTTACAAGCATCGAAACGTTGAGTCTTTTCAACTTTGTGCGTGTCACCGGTTCATTCACCGTATCACATGAAATTGGACAGACCGTTAGCGTGTGGAATGGCACCACCAATGAGGATGTCACGGTTGACATCGTGAAAATTGGCGGCGCAGGGCTGGGCGGTTTCCTGGGTCTGTTTGCGGGCACTGCGGATGCGCTTGGATGGACGCTGGGAGGGTTGTCATTTGCTCTCGCGATCATATCAGATGTGCTTGACCCGGCACGGCAGTGGCTGGCGTTTCAGGCGGAGGCCAGCAGCGCAGTCTTCGTCGGACTCACCGGACTGACGCTCTCACTGGGGAATGCAGTGGTGGCGATCAATCGAAAATCCGATGAAGATGACAGCCTGGTGGATTTTGATGGAAACCCGCTTCTGGTTTCCACAGGTTCGGGCTCTTACTCACTGGATATGGATGCATCTGACGGTGAAATGATCCGTGCAGGTGGAACCATGACGGTGGGCATTTATGATTTCTTCCATGTCAGTGGGGGAATCATGATTGAGAAATCTACCAGGAACCTGAGTGTATGGAATGGGACCGCCAACGAAAGCGCGGATTTGGAAGTACTCACCGTTGGCGGAAACAACCTGACCGCTTTTGTGGGCGCCAACCATGGCCTTGCCAACGAAGTGGGATTAAGCCTGAGCGGTGTGGATTTTGGCCTGGCATTGCTATCCGACCAATCCCGTGAATGGGTATCACTCACCGCATCGGCGGCAAGCGCCGGGGTGGTTGGGCTGACCGATTTCACACTTACTGCTGGCGCTCCACAGGTTGTGGTTAATGAGAGCGCCGGGGATGGTTCCCTGATCAATTACGCTGCCACCAACCTGGTGGTGCCATTGACCGGTGGTGAAACGCTGACCATGAACATGGACGGCTCAACCGGCGAGTTGTTGCAGGCAAGCGGCAGCCT
>DAOUGC010000268.1:0-15926 GCA_034429695.1 Levilinea sp. | reverse complement strand
CCCATGATGGGCATGGGCGCAAACATCCCGGGCACCCAGTACTGGTTGGGAACCATGCATCCGGTTTTGCCGTGTGCCGTGTAGACGGCACGGTCAATGGAACGGATTCCATATTTTTCATCCAGCCAGCGAGCCGCATACCGCATGCCATGTCTGAAGGGTTCTCCGGCAGCTGAAAACAGGATCATTTTGACAATATCAACCGCGTAACGCGCATTGTGCATGGAATCGGCCACCACGTCAAACTGATCAGGACGGCTGGCGAAGTCCATGCGCGGCAGGTCATGCGGCAAACCAAAATCTGCGGGTGGAATCAACTGACTGGCAATCAAATCCATTATCCAGGATACTGTGCCCCCCGTCTGAATGGAATCCAACCCCATGCTGTCCACAAACTTGTTAATAAATTCAGCGGCGCGTTGATCAAATATGCCACAATTGGGTCCAAGCGCCTGGTAAGGTTCGTAGTCCTTCTTGTATTCACCATTGTACTTTTTGCATGCCACCGGACAGGGTTCACCACAATGGTCAAAGTTCTTCGGTTCAATGGTTTCCTGATTGAACTGGCGAAGGTAATGCTCCATGATGAAGTTCTGGTGTTGTTCCAGTCGCTCCTCATCAGTCACAAGGACGGAGCGGTAATTAAAGCTGAATAAACGGTCTTCACCTTCGTGCATGTTTACCCCAAAGGTTCCGCCGGTTTCAAACTTGGGGACATACCGATATTTCTGGGTCATGTACAAATCGGTGGTGATTGCCCGCTGTCCAAAGTGTTCCAAGAAATATTGATCCAATTCGCGGGCTTCCTTGAGCGCCGGGTCCTGCCAATCACCCCCAAAGACGATGGCCGCCACCCGGTGATGTTGGAGCATATGAGAACCCAATCCACCCCGTCCAGCCCAGTCATCAATGACACTGACCTCGCCCTTCTTAATCTGATTGGATCCAATTGCGCCTTCGTTGGTGTAGCGGGCGCCTGGCCCAACCGTCAGGATGCGAAAACTGTCGGGCAGGAATTCATCTTTGTGCTTTTCAAACAAATATTGTTGTATGGCATAAAAACCTTCCCAGGTTCTGCCGTTGACGTCAGTGTAACCCTGCCATATTTCATCAACATTTACAGGCTCAAGGCGAACATTGTATTCACCATTTTCCAGTTTTACAACCACCACAACATCGTGGTCACTTCTTCCTCTCAACCAGATATAGTTGAGCCCCACCCGGTGAAAGATATAGCCTGCCCCACCCAGGGCGGAAACATAAAAACCTTCCCACTGGCGGGAATATCCGGTGAAGATCATTCGACGCATTCCTGGCAATGGCGAACCAGCCAGAACGCCAGTTCCGAGGGTCATCGATTCGGGATCGATCTGGTAGCGGCTCCAACCGTATTGGACAGGGCCAATCAGGCTCTGATCCAATGGACAGCACACTCCCCAGCTTTTTTCGTCCAGGTGAATTTCAAGCTCATATAATACCGGCCGATGTCCCATAAGTATCACCTTTCAACAAATTTGGGTGATTATAACCGAACCGTTGCAATACCGCTCTTCTAAATGTAAAATAACATCCTCATGACTGATATTTCCCTTCGATACGGACAATCTCAAATCACAGCAGCCATTCCAGACACCATCCTGGTGGACCACATCCTGCCCCCCACTCATCCAACTCCTCCCTCCATTGACAGTCTGGTTCGCGAGGCAATTGCCAATCCGGTGGGAGCCGCCGACCTGGTGGAGATTTCATCAGGTGATAAGATTGCCATCGCCGTGAATGACAAGACCAGACCGGTAAGGCACGATCTGGTTCTGCCCCCCCTGCTGGAAGCACTCGCAGCGCACGGCGTAAAGGATGAGCAAATCTGTTTTTACATTGCCACGGGTACGCACCTGCCCATGCAACCTGCTGAGTTTGAATTGGTGCTGCCCGAAAATCTTCTGACCCGATATCAGGTGGTATCACATAATTGTGACGATATGGAAAATCTGGAGTGTTTGGGGAAAACCGGGATGGGAACGCCCATATGGGTTAATCGCCAATATTACACTTCTGATTACAAAATCACCATTGGGAATATTGAGCCGCATCATTTCATGGGGTTTTCGGGCGGGGTGAAAAGCGTGGCCATTGGATTAACCGGCCGCGAAACCATTAACACCAACCACTCCATGCTGCTCAATCCCGAGTGTGCCGTTGGTCGTTACGAGAACAACCCCATGCGGATGGATGTTGAAGAGATAGGGGAACGGATTGGGGTTCATTATGCAATCAATCTGTTGCCAGGCAAGAACAAGCAAATCGCAACCGTGATCGCCGGCCAGCCTCGCAAGGTAATGGAGCTGGGTGTGCCCCTGTCGCGCGCTTTGTCCCAGGTGAAGGTTGATCACCGTTATGACCTTGTCATAGCATCAGCCGGAGGATATCCCAAGGACATCAATCTTTACCAGGCGCAAAAAGCCATCACCCACGCCAGTTTGATCACTCGTGACGGGGGTGTGGTCATCCTGTCTGCTGAGTGTGTTGAAGGTCATGGCTCAACTGGATTTGTGGATTTCCTGCGTGATATCTCAACGGTCGATCAGGTGTTTAAGAAGTTCAAGCAAACCGGTTTTTCTGTCGGGCCTCACAAGGCGTTCCAGATTGCGCGCGATGCAGCCCGCATAAAAATCATTCTGGTTTCTTCTTTGGAGGATGAACTGGTGCAAAAGTTTTTCCTGCAGCCTGCTTCCAGTCTTCAATCTGCTGTGGATCAGGCAATGGCATGGCTGCCCGATTCCTCTTCAATCGCTGTTCTTCCGTTTGCCACCAACACCATTCCCTGGTTGGATTGACAATTTTGCCTGAGAGGAGAGAAGTGTATGGAGCGCCCCATTCGTTGGTACGATTACATCACCGTCAACATTTACTGGTTGGCGATCACTTCCCTGTCACAAACCATGACGCCCCTGGTGGTGCCCCTGCTGGTACAACAGTTTGTGGGCGAGGAACTTAAGGGGACCTACTACGGCAACCTGCGCCTGTGGACGTTAATGGCTGCGGTATTGATCCAGGCGCTGATGGGCATGTTATCGGATCGATCCACGCTCCCCCTTGGCCGCCGACGCCCTTTCATCATCTTCGGCACGTTGGGGTTGGTCGCACAGCTCATCTTGGTTGGCTTCTCAGCCAATCTTGAGGGGATGAACGGCTACTGGGTTTTGTTCGGTTTGGTGATGGTCCAGATGTTCTTTGCCAACACCGCCCACGGCGCGTTGCAGGGTCTTATTCCTGATCTGATTCCAGAAGAAAAACGTGGCCGCTTTTCAGGTGTGAAGGCAGTGCTTGAAGTGCCCCTGCCTGTGGTGATTGTTTCCTACACAATCGCGCGGTTGGTGGCGGATGGGAATTTGTGGGCCGGTCTGTTTGTCCTTATCGGCATTCTGGTTGTTTCCATGCTGATTACATTGTTCGTACCCGAGAAGCGCCAGAGCAACAGGTCGCCGCTGGACTGGAACACCCTATCCCGACTGCTCATGATGACCGCCGTTTTTACCGTGGTGATTTTATCCATGCGCTGGCTGGTTGGAAGTCTTGACCCCTTGACCGCAGGCATGGCATCCGTCCCACTGGTGGTGACAATGACCCTTGCCGGCCTGGCAGGCATGGCGATATCCGTTCTGCTGGGGGTATGGGCCAGTTTACGGGTGGGGTTGGGAGACGAAATCAAACAAAACCGATCATTTATCTGGTGGGTGGTCAATCGCTTATCCTTCATGATCGGTGCGGTGAACCTCGCAAGCTTTGCTGTATATTTTCTACAGGGACGCTTTGGTTATCAAGCTGAGACAGCCGCCAAACCGGCAGCCATGCTCACCATGGTGGTGGGTGTATTCATCCTGATCTCTGCCATACCATCAGGCTGGTTGTCCGACCGCTTCGGCAGAAAGCCGCTGTTGCTGGTGAGCGGTCTTCTGGCTGCCTTTGGAACCCTTGTGATCATCCTGGCGCCAACCTTAACGCTGGTCTACGTTGGCGGCGTATCCTTTGGCATGGCAACGGGGTTATTTTATGCAGTCAACTGGGCGCTCGGCACGGATCTGGTTCCAAAAGAACGCGCCGGTAAATTCCTGGGTATGTCCAATGTCGCTGGAGCAGGAGCTGGAGCGATCGGCGCTTACATCGGAGGCCCCATTGCAGACCTGATCACCCGCCGTGCGCCTGAGTTCCCTGGCATGGGATATACCATTCTATTCGCCATCTACATGATTTTGTTTCTGGTTTCGGTAATCACTCTTAAAGGCATCCAGGAAAAGCACGGTCAGGTTTCCAATTAAGGTTATAATAATCGTAGAACGCACGTAAGGGAGAGAGATGCATGAGCAATCAACCATCAACCGACGGAAGAACCACCATTGCTCCTGATGTACTGGTGACCATTGCCCGTTTGACCGCCCTTGGCGTTCCCGGCGTAGCCCGGCTTGCCACGGTTCCCGGAGGGGTAAATCGCCTTTTCAATCGCGGGATCAATGAGGGCGTTCAGATTGTGGTGGAAAACAATACCGTATATGCCGATTTGTACGTGATCCTTGAAGCAAACAAGAACGTGAGGGATATCTCACATAACATTCAAGCCAAAGTCGCAAGGGCAATTTCTGAGATGGTGGGCATGGAAGTTGGCAAGGTAAACATCCATATTGAGGACATTTCCTACGATCCGGTTGAAAATAAACCATCAGAGACGGAACAACACAGCGTATGAAGTCTCGCACCAAGGCGCGTAGTCTTGCCTTGCAGGTTCTTTACGAAGTTGATCTAACAGGCCATGCCCCTGGCGTTGTTCTTGAGCAACGCCTTATGGACGAGCCGTTGGAAAATGGACTGACGGAATTTACCCGGCAGATCATTTTTGGCGTTTTACCGCTTATCGAGCAATTGGATGTCTTGATTGCCGAACATGCCCCTGAATGGCCCATGGATCAGGTGGCAGCCGTGGACCGGAACATTCTGCGCATCTCGTTGTGGGAGTTTGCGGTTGCCAATTGTACGCCGGTGAAGGTGGCAATCAATGAAGCAATTGAACTGGCCAAGCTGTATGGTTCTGATTCAACGCCGAGATTTGTCAACGGAGTTCTGGGAAGCCTCGCCAACCGACAGACAGAGATCAAGCAGGCACTGGGATTGGGATGAACCATTAGGGCGTTGTTAACGCCCTTTTTTCTGATTTTTTTGTTTCTTCGGGACAGGTTATGGTCAGAAAACATGGCATTTCCATCGCTTTGATCCTGCGGGTCGTTTTCCTGGGGATTATTTTGGGGGCAACCGGGTGTTCATCCGGAAATGGACCATTCCAGATCATCCCGACATCCACATACTCTCCTCCAACCCCAATGCCGCTTGCAGAGATGGTGTTTAATGTTGCCATCCCTGAGGAAACCACATCCACTGTTTATATTGATTTGCTGGATGAGGTAACCGGTCTGGCGTTGAATCCAACCCGTTACTCAATGAAACAGGTGGATGGCACTCACTATACAGCGCACATTCCCATTCCACCATCTTCAGTGATCAAATATCGCTATGTACTGGGCAACCAACCATCAGCCATTGAACATACTGCCGCTGGAAAACTGGTTCGCTACCGAATGTACCTGGTTGGAGGACCTTCCACCATCGACGATGTTGTGTACGCGTGGAATGGAGATGCCGCGGTGACCAGTACCGGACGCATCGAAGGCGCCATCAAGGCATCCAATACCGGGGCGGGTATTCCGGGATTGATGATCAATGTCTCGGGTCAGCAGACATTTACGGCAGCCGATGGCTCCTTTTTTATCGAAGGCTTGCCTGCCGGTTTGCACCAGATTGTGGTTTTCTCTGTTGACGGGAAATACTCAACCTATCAACAGGGTGCGGTTGTGGCTGAAGGCTCCAGTACGCCCGCCCTGGTCGAGATCGAACCAGTCAGAACCGTCAAGGTAACCTTTGTCGCCAATCCCCCGGATGACATGGCTGATGGCGCTGTTCTGCGCCTGATCGGAAACCTGTATCAACTAGGCAACACTTATGCCGATCTCCGCGCCGGCATGAATACGATTGCTGCCAGAGCGCCAGTAATGACCAGACAGGAAGACGGGCGGTATCGTTTTGAGATGGAACTTCCGGTTGGGTTTGATCTGCGTTACAAATATAGCCTGGGTGACGGGTTCTGGAATGCAGAACATGACGCCGACGGGAAATTTGTGGTAAGGCAAATGATTATTCCGACCAGTGACGTCATGGTGGTGGACAATATCGCCCCGTGGAGGGTCCCTGACTCAGAACCGGTATCATTTACTGCAAATGTGCCGGAGGGAACGCCAACTGCAGAGACCGTCTCCATTCAGTTCAACCCTTATGCCTGGACCGAACCCATTCCCATGTGGCGCAGCGGAACCAGTACGTGGAATTATGTTCTGTACAGTCCATTGCACATGCTTGGAAATGTTAGTTACCGGTACTGTCGCAATGATCAATGCGGCGTGGCGGACGATGCTGCCACATCCGGTGAACTATCCCAGGGATATCCGTTCAGTTCGAGTTTGCTGACCCAGGACTTCCAGGATGATGTTGCCATGTGGTCCTGGTTGCAGGATACAAATGACCCAACCGCTGTATTGACCACCGATGTCACCCGACGAACTTCGTCATTTGTTGCCGGTGTGGAGCTGATGAACCGTTATCAACCATCCTGGCAGCCATACTTTGCTTCTGCAATCAGTGGGATACATCAGGTGGGCGCCAACACAGTCTTTTTTACCCCCACATGGACATATACCAGCATCAACCCACCTGTTTTGGAACAGTCCCCTGGTCACGATGCCCTGTGGCAGGATGTGGACCAATGGATGTCTTTGACGCGGGAGAACACCCTGCAACCGGTACTCTATCCTCAAATTAATCATCAAGTGACATTCCCGAAGTGGTGGGCACAGGCAGAGAGAACGCCCGCATGGTGGCAATCCTGGTTTGATCGCTATACCCGTTTTGTATTGCATCATGCAGATCTGGCTCAGCAAGATGGAGTTGGTGCGCTGGTTCTGGGCGGTCCTGATATTGCCCCCGCTCTTCCGGGCGGTGTGCTCATGGATGGCACTCCTTCAGGCGTGCCGGATGACGCCACGCAACGCTGGCAAACCTTGATTGACCAGATCCGCGAACGGTATAACGGGACCCTGTTATGGGCTGTTGAGTTTGATGGACAAGCGATTGCCGTTCCTGAATTTATTGATACCATCGATCAAGTCTATATGCTGTGGAGCGCTCCTTTGGGTAAAGCGGGAGTCTCACAGCAGGATATGGCCAGGCAATTTGGCCGGCTGCTTGATGAGCAGATCAAACCCATCAAGGATGATATCAACAAACCCGTCATTATCGCAATCAATTATCCATCGGTCAGCGGGAGCGCAGCAGCGTGCGCCATGGTTAACAATGACTGCCAGTCGGTTGCTGCACTCAATTATCCTGCTCCCATCAGCGATGCCAAGATCAATCTGGACGAACAGGTGAGCATTTACAATGCCGCCCTGGTCTCCATTAATCAACGCGATTGGATTAATGGGGTTGTCAGCAGGGGTTATTACCCGGCAGCAGATCTGATGGACAAATCTCCATCAGTACGCGGCAAGCCAGCCTGGGATGTGTTGTGGTACTGGTATCCAAAATTAACAGGCAAGACAGAATAAACAGGAGGAATGAATGAATCAAGAAGGGATTCCGGGTGAACAGGGACTTGATACCCTTGGGTTATCCAATCTCAAGACCGTTTACTGGAACCTGCAACCCTCTGCGCTGATAGAACAGATTATCCTGCGCGGAGAAGGTTCACTGACAAAAGAAGGCGCTGTTGTTGTAAGTACAGGAAAACATACCGGCCGCTCACCAGGTGACAAGTTCGTTGTCATTCATGATGAGCAGGAGCGCGAAGAAATATGGTGTGGCAAGATCAATCAGCCATATTCGGTTGAACTTTATAACCGCATGTTCGCCCGCATGGGAGCATATCTGCAGAACCGGGATGTGTTTGTGCAGGATATGCTTGTGGGAGCGCACCCCAATCACAGCATCCCCATTCGGATTATTACGGAATACGCCTGGCACAGTCTGTTTTCATATGATCTTTTCAGACGGATTCCACCACAGAGTGTAGCCAGTCAGACACCTCAATATACCGTGATTGTCTGTCCCAACCTGCTGGCTGATGTCGAACAGGACGGCACGAAATCGGGAACATTCATCCTGGTAAACTTTGTTGACCGCACCATCCTGATCGGCGGAACCAGTTATGCCGGGGAAATCAAAAAATCTGTTTTCACCGTCATGAATTATGAAATGCCCCATGCAGATGTTCTATCCATGCACTGTTCGGCCAATGTTGGGGCCAAAGGTGACGTGGCTCTGTTCTTCGGATTATCTGGCACCGGCAAGACCACACTATCGTCCGATCCAGATCGACGTTTGATTGGCGACGATGAACACGGTTGGACGAACGATGGCGTATTCAACTTTGAGGGCGGCTGTTATGCCAAAACCATCCGGCTGCGTTCCGATCTGGAGCCGATCATCTGGCAGGCGACCCAACGTTTTGGTTCCGTCCTGGAAAATGTCGTCTACGATGAAACCCTGCGCACACTGGATTTTGACAGTGAAGCGTTAACCGAGAACACCCGTGGGGCTTACCCGCTGGACTATGTTCTCAACCATGTGCCCGAGGGATATGCGGGACATCCGGAAACGATCTTTTTTCTCACCGCTGATGCATTTGGCGTGTTGCCACCCATCGCCCGTCTGACCCCCGAGCAAGCCATGTATTATTTCCTCTCAGGGTACACCTCAAAATTGGCCGGCACCGAAAAGGGGTTGGGCAAAGAGCCACAGGCCACCTTCTCAACCTGCTTTGGCGCACCCTTCCTGCCATTGCATCCCAATGTGTATGCCGAAATGCTGGGTGAACGGATCAGGAAGCACAATGTGCAGGTATGGTTGATCAATACCGGTTGGACAGGCGGTCCGTATGGTGTTGGCGATCGAATTAAATTGCCTTACACCCGGGCGATGGTTCGATCTGCTCTGAGGAAGGAGTTGGACAGCGTTTCATTCCACCAGGAAGAGCATTTTGGACTGTGGATCCCGACCATGTGCCCAGGTGTTCCGGCGGAAATCCTGAACCCGATCAATACCTGGAAGGATCAGAATGCCTACCGGCAACACAGTCAGGCGCTGATTAATCGCTTTATCGACAATTTCAAAATGTTTGAGGATCAGGTACCTCCGCAGGTGGTCCAGGCTGGGCCAGCAACAGCACTTGCTCAATAACCAGAAAACCGGACCCAAAAGTAAGGGTCCGGTTTCTCTTTTGAAAAATACGATGTGTTTATGGCCTGAGTAGTAACAAAGCTGCACCGGTGATCAAGAATGGCGCATAGGGTAATGCCGTGAATAGTTGATAGCCGCCCCTCATTCTGGAAACGACAATGAAAATCAAGCTTGCCAACCCACCCAGCAGGATACCGGACAACAAGCCCAGGGTGATTCCGGGCCATCCAAGCAGCAACCCCAGAACCCCGCTCAGGTTGACATCTCCGAACCCCAGGGCAGTTTCATCAATTTGCTGTTTGCGGATTTTCCCAAGCACCCAGGTGTAAAAGATGCCCAAATAGTACAACACCAGCATTATCAAAAATCCGGCAGCGCCGCCCAACAACGTCGCCTGCCAGTCGTGCATCATCCACCCGAGAAGTGCGCCAAGGATGACTCCCACAATGCTGACTTCGTTTAGGATAACCCGGTGTTCCATGTCGATCACAAAAACAACCCCGAGATATGTGAGCAGCAGACCACCCAACCAAACCCCAAGGCGGTGTGGTGGAAAAACCGACATCCACAGGAAAAGTATGGGATAAATCACCATCACCCAACGAGCGCGACGGGTGCGGTCAGCGCCGCATGTGGAGCATGGGTGGAAAAGAAAATATCTCCCCCACCCCATGCGACTGCTGCACAATTGGCATACAGGGGCTTCGAGTTTTCGGTTATGAGTAAGCGTATCTGACAGGTAATTGACCAGATACCCCGCAGCAACACCTGCGATCAAAGCAGCCAGTACAGTGATTATCATGGATGTGCCTCCCGTTCAGTATAATCCCAACCGGTTCTTGCGTTACAAACAATTTTGAAGGGTTGATTAATAGAAAAGTCTTGCTATGAACAGTGAGTTGGGGTAAAAATATCTGGTAATGAAATCATTGATCCGCCGGAATTTCCCGGCTCTTACTCACCGAAGTTTTCTGATTTTCTGGTTGGGGCAGTTTGTTTCCCTCATCGGTAGCTGGATGCAATCCACAATCCAACCTTATCTGGCTTATCGCTTGTCCGATCACAATCCACTTTATCTTGGATTGGTGGGCTTTGCGGGAACCATCCCCAGTCTGCTCCTCATGCTGCCTGCAGGCGTTTTGATCGAACGTATGGATAAACGCAAGGTGGTCATTTTTTTTCAAATCATCTTGATGCTTTCAGCGTTTACCATGGCATTCCTCACCCTGAGCGGCAGGATAACCATTTGGCACATCATTTTGCTGGCGCTGGTGAACGGCATTTGCATCTCCTTCGAATTGCCTGCCCGTCAATCCATGCTATCTGAACTGGTGGATCGGGAAAGTCTCTCCAATGCCATTGCGCTCAACTCGACCATTTTTAACGGCGCCCGGGTACTGGGGCCCTCATTAACAACACCCTTCATCCTGCTCATTAAAAACAATGGCGAAGGATGGGCTTTTCTTGCCAATGCGGTCAGCTTTCTGTTTGTGATCATTGGTCTGCTTTTTGTCAGAACGCACTCGAATGCAAAAGTGAATCCACCCGGTCGGGGTGGTTTTCAAGCGTTTCTGGAGGGACAGCAGTATATCCGCTCCAACATCATCATTACCCAGTTGATCCTGATGATTGCCATCCCTGCCTTCTTTGGGTTCCCTTTCATGCAAATGATGCCGGTTGTTTCCAGGGATATTCTCCATGCGGCTGGTGATACTGAAACCATCGTCGCCACCCGAAACAGCCTGCTGGTGACTTTTCAGGGTGTTGGCGCTCTGGTTGGTTCCTTGCTTCTCGCCGTTCTCAGTCATATCCGTCACAAAGGTCGCTGGCTGATGATTGGGCAGATCGTGTTCGGCATTGGGCTGATCATGATTAGCTTTGCAAAAGCACCCGCTTTTGCATATTTAATGATGATCCCGGTCGGATGGGGATTGGTCAGTCAGCTTTCCATGACCAATACGCTCATCCAACTTGCAGTCCCCGATCATCTGCGAGGGAGGGTGATGAGCACTTATCTATGGGTGTTGCAAAGCCCTGCCCCGTTTGGCAGCCTGTTTTTGGGTTGGCTGGTCAGCTCGGTTGGGGCATCCGGTGCCATAGCGATTGGCGGCTTTGTCTGTTTGCTTGGTTATGCGTTTTTCCATATCACCCGCCCAGCCGTCAGAACCATGGTGATCCAATGAGTAATCCTGGTGATGTTGAACGTTTGATCGCCCGCTGGCGCAGCGACCCATCCATTGCTGATAATATTGTCGAATGGCATACGGATCCTGCGCGCCCTGCCCGGCTGGTTGATTTTCCTCCTGATCTTCACCCTGCAATTGTTTCAGCTTTACAGGCCAGGGGTATTTCCCGGTTATACAGCCACCAGGCTCTGTCTTTCGATTTCGTCCGGCAGGATAAGAATGTTGTCATCACCACCGGTACAGCCAGTGGCAAGACCCTGTGTTACAACCTGCCCATTCTGGACGCTGCCCTGCGCGACCCAAGCATGACAGCTTTGTACTTCTTCCCCACCCGTGCTCTTACCCAGGATCAAAAGGAAAACCTGTCGCAATTCAGTACACAGGCAGTGCGCGCTGCTGGAATGCAGCCCGTGCCGGTTGCGGTGTATGATGGCGATACGCCTTCACAGGAGCGTAATGTCATCCGCAAATCAGCCAGACTGCTATTGACCAACCCCGATATGTTGCACGTTGGCATTCTGCCGCATCACACACTGTGGGAGCGGTTCTTTCAAAATTTGCGTTTCGTGGTCATAGACGAGATCCACATCTACCGTGGAGTGTTTGGCTCGCATGTGGCCAACTTGATACGCAGGCTCAAACGGGTGGCTCATTTTTATGGTGCTGACCCGCAATTTCTATTGACCTCAGCCACCATTGCCAATCCACTGGAACACGCTTCCAGGTTGGTGGAAGAACCGGTTGAACATGTTGACGAGGATGGCGCTCCTCATGGCGCCAAACATTTTCTGCTGTACAACCCCCCCGTGGTCATTCCTGATCTGGGGGTGCGCAGCAGTCCCATGGTGGAAAGCAACCGCCTTGCCGGTGACCTGCTGGCATATAAAATCCAAACTTTATTGTTTGCCCGAACACGACGCGGAGTGGAGTTGTTGCTGAAAAATCTGCAAACTTCACACTCCACTGGAAAAAACGAATTGCACGGTTATCGTTCAGGGTATCTACCGAATGAGCGGCGGCAGATTGAGCAGAGTCTGCGTCGTGGTGATGCTGCCGCTGTGGTGGCAACCAGTGCTCTGGAACTGGGAGTGGACATTGGAAGCGCCGGCGCAGTTGTTTTGGTGGGTTATCCAGGCACAATCGCCGCGACCCGTCAACAGGCAGGAAGGGCAGGCCGTCGACAGGCCGCTTCGGTTTCGATTCTGGTTGCTTCTGGTGGGCCGCTGGATCAGTTCTTGATGAACCATCCTGAATATCTCTTTGAAAAATCTCCCGAGCGGGCGCTGATCAACGCAGACAATTTGTTAATCCTGCTTCAGCATATCCGTTGCGCTGCATTTGAGTTGCCCTTCACCGAGAAAGAGGGTTTTGGCAGCCTGGATCCGGGTATTTTCCAAGAATATCTGGATTTTCTTGAAAATGCTGGAGTCATCCACCGTTCAGGAACCAAATATTTCTGGATGTCCGATCAGTACCCTGCTACACACGTCTCATTACGTAGTGCTGGTAATGACCCGGTGGTGCTGCAGGCTGTGGTGGATGACCGCCCGATGGTTATTGGCGAAGTGGATGGCGAGAGTGCCACATGGATGGTTCATCCACAAGCCATTTATTTGCATGAAGGACGCATGTACCAGGTTGAAGACCTCAACCTGGAGGACCATCGTGCGCATTTGAAACCGGTGGATGTGGATTACTACACAGAACCGCGCAGGCAGGTCGAAATAGAAAAGCTGGAGGTGTATCGTCAGGAGGAGGTGGAAGCGGGAACCCGGTTTCTGGGGGAGCTCAAGGTGACCACCCAGGTGATCGGTTACCGTGCCATCCGCTGGTTCTCTCATGAACGTCTGGGCGAATTCCCACTTGACATGCCTCCTTCACAGCTACAGACGGTGGCTTACTGGGTATCTTTAAATGATGAGGCAGTTGAAAAAATCCGTCAGACCGGGTTGTGGCGCTCAGATCCAATTAATTATGGACCCGGTTGGAATCAGTTGCGCGAACAGGTGCGGTTGCGGGATCTATATACCTGTCAGATGTGCGGGACCCCTGAAAGCGACAACAAAGTTCATCACGTTCATCACATTGTGCCATTTCGCAATTTCACCAGTGCTGAACAGGCCAACCGCCTGTCCAACCTGATCACCCTGTGCCCCAATTGCCATCAACGTGCCGAGACAAATGTTCGCATGCGCTCGGGTTTGGCCGGGTTGGGATACGTATTACAACAACTGGCTCCGTTGTTTGTGATGTGCGACACAGGCGACCTGGGCGCGCATACTGATCCGCAGTCGCCCCTGGCAGATGGGAAAGCCACTGTTGTCATTTATGATATGTTGCCGGCAGGTGTTGGGTTGAGTGAGAACCTGTACGATGGTCATCAGGACTTAATGCAACAATGTCTTTCTTTGGTACAGGGCTGTTCTTGCAAGGACGGTTGCCCCGGGTGTGTTGGTCCGGCTGGTGAGAATGGAATTGGTGGTAAACTGGAAACACTGGCATTGCTCGCGTTCTTAAACGGAAAGCAGCTTTATCTGTAAGGGTTCCGAAAATATGCGTTCAATTTCCGATCGATTAAAGTCACAGAATGTCAATGTCGGAACGCCGCGCGTCCAACCGGTGGAGCCGGTGCATCCTGCACCCATTCGGTCATCACGCGGTCGTCATGCCATTGAAAGCGTTTTGGCTGGCTATGATGAAATCACTCCCCTGGGTTCTGCCTTTGTCGTCAGGCGGGATTTTCCAATGGATTACCGACACGGTGTTGTCGATCTATGTACGCGCGAAAATGTTGATATTCTGGGACAATGGTGCAAGCTCGACAGACTGGCAGATAAAGACCTTGGGAAATATGTCTTTTTGGATACAGAAACCAGCGGGTTGGCCGGGGGAACTGGTACATATGCCTTTTTAATCGGATTGGGTTTTCATACGCCAGAAGGATTTCGATTACTGCAATTGTTTATGCGCGAACCTGGTGAAGAAGCTGCCTTGCTGGCTGCCCTGGCGCGCATCATCGATCCTTTTGAAGTGGTGGTGACGTTCAACGGAAAAAGCTTTGACATCCCTCTACTCAACACGCGCCATGTGATTAACAAGATCCCCACTCCATTTGAGGAAATGGCTCATGTCGATCTACTGCCGCTGGCAAGGCGCATCTGGAAAAACCGCCTGCCCAGCCGTGCGCTGAAAAGCCTGGAAGTGGACATCCTCTCATTACCCCGCACGGACGATGAAGTGCCGGGAGAGCTAATCCCTGAGTTATATTTTAACTATTTGCGCAGTGGCGATGCCCGCCCTCTGGCTGGCGTCTTTTACCATAACGGTATGGACATCGTCTCTCTGGCTGCGCTGTTCAACTACACCAGCAAAATGCTTTCCAACCCATTTGGCAACGTCCCCGAGGGTCTGGACCTGGTTGCCATCGCACGCCTGTATGAAGAATTGGGACATCTGGAGACTGCGCTACAGCTATACGAAAAGTGTCTTGAGTTTGACCTGCCGAGACCGTTCTTCGTACAGACAATGATGCGCTTCGCCCAACTCCATCGGAAAAATGGCCGCATACAGGAGGCCGTCAACCTGTGGGTGAAAGCTCTGGAGTATGATGTTTACGAAGCCGGCATTGAACTGGCAAAATACTTTGAACATCAATTACGCGATTTTTCCCAGGCGATCCACTTCACCGAAATGACGATCACGTGTGTACAGCGTGCAGATATCCCTCGATACCAGAGAAAAATCCTGCTCGGAGACATTCAGCATCGCATGGAGCGCCTTAACCGACTGGCTGCAAAGAAATCAGGAAGGTGATAAATGACAGAACCGATACCCATGGATGCCATTTCCCGATTGCGTAAAGCTGTTATTTCGCAGAAATCCACCCAGTTACCACCGATGCCCTCCGATCCTCACTTGGTGCAATTGCATGAGTGTTTATCCCATTATGACCAATTTGTCAGCAAGATGGTCATTTCTGTGATGATGGGCGGTGGGGAGATCGATCAATTTGAGGACATGGAATGCCTGAACGGCATATCTGAGTTGGAACCCGGGGTATCCAATGCTGGAAAAAGTGAAGGAACGGATACCCGCACGCGTGCCCTTCTGGCAAGGCATAAAAAACGTCTGGACGAGATGATGTCTCTGGCTGAGGATGTGGTCAGAGAGCGGAATCAACAGGGATGAAATGGGAGGAACAATGGAATCAGATTATGAAGAGATCTATCTGGCTTTTGGGTTGCTGGATGGAGAAACAATCCGCCTGTTTCTACAATCCTTTGGCATAGAAGCCATTGTTTCACAAGAATCAGCCGGTGTGTCCATGGGGTTGACAGTAGGCCCGCTGGGGGTGGCGCGTGTGTTTGTTCACAAAGCGGATGTCGAACAGGCAAAACAATTGATCAG
>DAOUGC010000267.1:0-4181 GCA_034429695.1 Levilinea sp. | reverse complement strand
TACCAGTAGCGCGCGTGCTCCAGCGGCTCGGGGGCCGGCTCAGTGGGCACAGCCGTCAGGGTGGGTGTGCCGGCCGGTGGGGTTGTTTCGGTGGCGGTGGCAGTTTCGGTGTCTGTTACCACCGCGGTGTCTGTTACCGCCGGGGTCTCGACCACCGGTACGGTTTCTGTCAGAGTCTCCGTCGGAGTCTCGACCACCGGCAGGGTTTCGGTTGGCGTTACCGCCGGGTCCGGCGTGGCTGTCTCGGTGGGCAGCGGCGTCTCACTCGGAACGGGCGTATCGGTCGGCGTCGCCGTTTCCGTCGGCATCGCTGTCTCAGTCGGTATGGCAGTTTCGGTGGGGGTTTCCGTCACAGTTTCCGTCGCGGTTTCGGTCAGCGTGGCGGTGGGGGTGGGCGTGTTCACCTGGCCCTTCACCATCATCCCGTCGCCGTCGTACCAGTAGCGTGCGTGCTCCAGCGGTTCGGGGGCTGGCTCGGTGGGAGTGCCCAGCGGTTAGAAACAACTACTTTATTAAAGCCACCTCAGTGAGCACTTTGATTAATTCGGATAATGTAAACTGATCCCAATTACGTTGAGTGAACGGGGATCTGTCTACTGATTGTATTCTTCGAAGGTAATTAATAATTTTGTTACGTAAATAATCGTTCATAATAATTTCTTCCAGAGATATTTCAACCCAGAAGGCTCTATCCGTAATCTTTTTCAGTGAGAGAACCAACTTAGTCCCCAAACTATCAAAAGCCTCATAAGTGTGAATATCTTGTGGTTCTATATACTCTTCAGCAAATTCTTTGGAACTAAACACCATCATATCACCATCATCGATGACTATAACAGGGGGATTAATCATCATGTTTACCACCTATCCCAAAATGATTTATCTACCTTCTTTACGTCCCAGGGCCGGTGCCTTCCAATTCCTTGCCCCTCTTTTGTTATTCCATTTATATCCACTACTCGACGGTGATAATGTGGTAACCTCCCCGTCGAACTGGTTGTTTTATTGCCAAAAGGAGCGATTCTGAAGTTATCGCCTAAGCGTATTTCACGGCCATCCTTTGCAAAATTCTGTACTCTTGCAGCGCCTTTTCCAATTCCATATAAAGAAACAATATCGCCAGATAAATTAGCACCAGTAAACAACACATCCCAAAACCTATCTTTTCCATTCCTTCGTTCGTCAACTGCTCCAACAAATTCGGGAATATCTTTTGAAAAAATCCTAATTGGCGTAGTAACAACTCCGATGACAATATTAGTCACAACAACCGTGGGGACTGTCGATATGGTTAGAGCACCTCTTCCAATAGAAACAATACCTCTAACAGCATCTTTGGTACGGGATTCTTTAATTGCTGTTTCAGTATAAGTTACCAAAGTATAACTCATGGATACTACATTGACCCAAGCATCTACCCCATCCCAAAATGCATTGTGAAATTCAGCAGTTCGTGGATTACGCTCTGGATCGGCAATACTGCATAAACTATCTGATAAGGTAGATAATATTGGTGCCCACCATGGCACACTTTCATGTCCAGATGGATCATTCAGGAGAATGGGATTATTGATCACATACGCGTAACGGTCATACGCCACAGCATTGCCCGGTGACGGCACAATCGTATCCGCCTGGGCAAAGTGAGCGATGGCAGGGTCGTACCAGCGGGCGACGTAGTAGTACAGCCCCAGCTCCGCCTGCTCCAGTTGACCGGTGTAGCGGTAGTCTCCCGGGGTGACGCCGCTCCTGGCGCGCACCTCGCCAAAGGCGGTGTACTGGATGGTGCTGTTCCAGGTTCCGTCCAGGTTGGCAGTCACACTGGCAGAGCCGAGGTGATCGCTCAACATCCAGCGCAGCACGTCCTGTGCGTCCTGCACGCTGCGCACGGCCACGGTCTGCCCGGCTGCGGCGTAGAACTTGAGCACAAGGATGGCGCTTTCCTTCACCTCTTTATTGTAATGCCGTCCGGGGTAATACGTGATGGTGTCGTTCACCTGGCCCTTCACCATCATCCCGTCGCCGTCATACCAGTAGCGCGCATGCTCCAGCGTTTCGGGGGCTGGCTCGGTGGGCACAGCCGTCTGGGTGGGTGTGCCGGCCGGTTGGGTTGTCTCGGTAGCCGTGACGACTGCGGTATCTGTTACCACCGCGGTGTTTGTTACCACCGCGGTGTCTGTTACCGCCGCCGTCTCTGTTGGCGTAGCGGTGTCTGTTACCGCCGGGGTCTCGACCACCGGTACGGTTTCGGTCGGAGTCTCCGTCGGAGTCTCGACCACCGGCAGGGTTTCGGTTGGCGTTACCGCCGGGTCCGGCGTGGCTGTCTCGGTGGGGATGGCTGTCTCGGTGGGCAGCGGCGTCTCACTCGGAACGGGCGTATCGGTCGGCGTCGCCGTTTCCGTCGGCGTCGCTGTCTCGGTCGGTATGGCGGTTTCGGTGGGGGTTTCCGTCACTGTTTCCGTCGCGGTTTCGGTCAGCGTGGCGGTGGGGGTGGGCGTGTTCACCTGGCGCGGAGCCACCTCCACCAGGTGGTTCTCGGCGTCGTAAGTCAGCAGGAAGTCTCCCCCGCTCACCACGCGCTCCACCTGATTGCCGTTTTCATCGTACAGGTATTCATTCCCGTCGAACCCTGCCACCGCATGCGGGTGCACCAGGTCGTAGGTAAAGGCGTTCAACGTGCCGCTGTCTGCGCCTTTTGCGCTCATGCGGCCGCTGGCTTCGTCATAGGTGAACGCCTCAGCGTGCACCTGCCCCTGCGCACCGGTGACGATCATGCCGGTCAGGCGGTCGAGGCTGTCGTAGGTGAACGCCGCCGTCTCGCTGTTGACCCCATCGGTGATCGAATCAATATTGCCGTTGTTGTCGTAGTCGTAGGTGAGGTTCTGCAGCGAGCCGCTGGCGTTGGTGGTGGTCAACTGCTGCAAGCGCCCGCCCTCCTGCGAGACATTCCAGCCGTTGTAGGTGTAGGCGCGGTTGAGCACCGCTGAACCGCCGCTGTCACCCAGCGCCAGCGCGGTCAGGCGTCCGGCGGAGTCGTAGGCGGCGTCCTTCACGTAGGTAAAGCCGGTGGTATTGGTCAGGCTGTCCAGCGCGCCCTGGGCGTTGTAGGCGCTGGTCAGCACCTCGCCGTCAGGGTGGGTCATGCTCACCGCCAGGTCGGCGCTGTTGTAGCTCCAACTGGTGGTGAAGCTCTCCGCCTCGTTGGAATCACTTCATCCTTTCATTTCCATCAAATTCGTTGCAACATTTTTCCCCCTCCCATCAACATCCGTGCTATTCTTAACTAATCCTTGTCGGATGTTGCAAATCCTTAAACACCACATGCGTATCCTGTAGATACAGGGTGCGCAGGGTGTAATGTTGAAAACCATTCCATCCCAATTTCAATAGTTGCATCAGGGGAGGTGCAGCATGAACTCAGCAGAGAAGAAAGCAGCCCGGTTGCTCCAAATCGTGGCCCTCCTTTTCACGCACCCCGAGGGCTTGACGCAGGCCGAGATTGCGCGGCATATCGGGGTGCACCGCTCCACCATCACCCACTACATGCCCGATCTGCCCTACGTGTATCAGGACGGCAACCGCATCAAGATCGACCGCAACGCCAACCTGATCAACATTTGCCTGAGCCTCAACGAGGCCACCGCCGTGCACATGGCAGTGCGGCTGCTCACCACCCAGCTCGACCGGCAGAACCCGCATGCCGCCGCAGCCATCCGCAAGTTGAGCGTTGCGCTGGAGCGCCTGGCCCCCCACATCAGCCGCCACATGGCGCAATCTGCCGATGTGATCGACGACCAGCCAGCCGACCCTGACTATCTCGAAGCCCTGCAGGCGCTCACCACGGCCTGGGCGGAAGGGTGCAAGGTCAACATCATCTATCGCAAGGCAGCCGATGTTGAACCCAGCATGTACCGCTTTGCGCCATATTACATCGAGCCTGGAGCGGCTGGCCGTTCCACCTACGTCATCGGTTGGTGCGACCAGCCCACCAGCGCCAGGCGCACTTTCAAGGTGGAGCGCATCGAAAAAGTGGAGATGCTCGACGAGACCTATACCATCCCGCCCGATTTCGACCCGCGCGAACTGCTCCACGACGCATGGGGCATCTGGTACACCGCCGGAAAACCGGTGGATGTCATTCTCAAATTCTCGCCGCGAGTGGCAAGCAGAGTAGGGGAAAC
>DAOUGC010000266.1:0-2728 GCA_034429695.1 Levilinea sp. | reverse complement strand
GGCAATCGTATTGATAAATTTGTAATTTATTAGGTAAATTGTACAAGATTAATGATGGGGAATCAAGTAGAGAAAGCGGTGGTTGTCAACACCCCTGCCCATCGCATTGCAGAAGTATAATGATGTCATCCCACCCCTCCACAGCCTTCATCACATGCTTTAATTTCATGCAAGGGGGCTTTCATGAACTTTGGACCTCTCTCATCCTGCCGGCGGCGGATTGAACGACCGTCCATATCGGCTGTGTTCGCCTTTGTCGTGCTCTCGCTGCTGTGCGCATGCTCCACTGACCCCACCGTTCAACTTGCTCCCACCATCACCCCAGTGGCAAGCACGCAAGCCTCCCCGCACATGGATCTGCTGGAAATTGTTGATACCCATTTGGAAGATCAGGGTGGAGTCCTTTACAATCTTGACGTTTTGTTGTTGATCGAATCAATGAACACCACCCCCAGCGCCGAGACGGTCGCCCGCCTGGCAGCATACGCCAGCCAGGCGCCCCTGCCAGAATTTTCGCAGCGTCATGATGCCGGTGTTTCCTGCGTTGCCTTTTCCCCAAACGGCAAGTGGGTGGCATCGGGCAGTGCTGATGCCACTGTGCGCATTTGGGATATTTTCACCGGTGAGGAAGTCTCCCGCATGGTTCATGAACAGGCGGTGACAGCCATCGCCTTTAGCTCCGATGGTCAACTGCTGGCATCGGGCAGCAGCGACGGAACCGCGCGCGTGTGGAACACCACCAGCGGCACTGAGGTCTCACGCATGACCCACACAGAAGCCGTTACCGATGTGGAGATCAGCGCAGATGGAACATGGGTGGTTTCTGGGAGCATGGATGGTACAGCCAGGGTATGGGACAGTTCGAATGGACAAGAGGTTTCGCGCATGTCCCATGCCTCCGGTGTAAACGTGGTGCATTTTAATTCAGACGGCAGCATGGTGTTGTCCGGCAGTAATGACGGCACAGCACGGGTGTGGGGAACAACCAACGGCGGGGAAGTGTCCCGCATGACCCATGCCGTTGACGTAACTGCGGCTGAGTTCTCGGCGGATGATCTATATGCTGCCTCTGGCAGTAGCGACGGCGTTGTGCGCAGGTGGAACACCACCACGGGTGAGTTATTGGATGAATGGACTCCCGATGTCGCCATATCCTGTCTTTCCTACCGCCCCGATGGTTATGCAGTTGCAGCCGGGAGTGAAACCGGGGAGGTATTCATTTGGCATCCCGGAAATTTAATCCCCTTTAAAAGATTTCAGCATGGTGGAAAAATCACTGCCGTGGTGTTTGGCGTAAACCGGCACATCCTTCTGACCGCCAGTCAGGATCATACCGCCAGGCTCATGGGAGCTTCCCTAAACGATACGCGCATGACCCATGAAAGCAGTGTGACCGCAGTGGATATCAGTCAGGACGGTCAATGGATGGTTTCGGGCAGCGCGGATGGCGCCCTGCATGTCTGGAAACCCGTTCAAACCAGCGATCACGTGACCCTGTCCGGTCATGATGGATTAACCTCATTTGCACTCAGCCCCGATGGCTCGCTGGTGATGACCGGTGGCAAATTGGATGGACAGGCCATCCTGTGGAACGCTCAAACCGGAGAAAAGCAGGTCAGGCTGGAGGACCAGGGGTGGGTTAACGATGTTGCCTTTCACCCCTCCGGGCAGCAAGTGGCAACCGGTCAGAACACGGGGGATCTGGTCATTTGGGAAACGGCCAGTGGAAAGGAAGTTTACCGCCTGGCGCAGGGGTCTTCCGTAACCCTTGTTCAATTCAGCCCTGATGGAAAACTGATCATTTCTGGCACAAGCAATGACCATACCGTCAGGGTGAATGACGCCATCACGGGGCAACTGATCAGCTCTCACCAGCATGAGACCATTCTCTCCACTGTTGCCATAAGTTCTGATGGACAACAAATCGCTTCAGCCACCCTGGCTGGTGAGATCGCTCTCTGGCAGGCAGGCACCGGTGAGGTGATTGCGACTTTGCAGCATGATGATGGCGTGGAGGCGCTGGAATTCAGTCCCGATGGTCATTGGCTGATTTCAGGCTCGCAGGACAATACAATCCGGGTGTGGGATACCCTCAGCGGCGAGGAGACATGGCGCAAGGATGTGGGAGACCGGGTCATGTCTTTGGCCGTCAGCCCGGACGGGACGAAGATTGCCGGCGGATGCCTGCGCGGTGCGTTGCGAGTATATACTCTGCCTGGCGGAGAGGAAATATTTTCCACCCGGCAGAGCGGAGGCGCATCAGACGTGGTTTTCAGCCCGGATGGCAAATGGTGGTTGACTGTGGGGTTTGAAGGAACCATGCGAGTGTGGAACACAGACACCTGGCAGGAAACCGCGCGGCTGGGGGATTCCTACCTGCTTCGTGCCGATTATGATCCCGCAGCAATCCATTTGCTGTGGAACCTGGGCCATGAAGAAGCCGCATTTACGCCAGATGGAAGGAGGATTATGAATGCCACAGCAAACGAGGTCGATATCTTTGCATGGCAGCCTCAGCACTGGGTGGAAGCAGCCTGTGAACGGTTACCCCGAAATCTTACCCAGGCAGAGTGGCAGCAGTATTTCCCCGGTGAAGTGTATCGTTCCACCTGCCCCAACCTATCTGCTGGCAATTAACCCTGATGGTTTCTCCCCGGATTTGCCGGGCTGATTCATTATTCTTTCTTTCCCCACATGGATATGTAGATTCAGTAATAATAGTAGGGGG
>DAOUGC010000265.1:0-12180 GCA_034429695.1 Levilinea sp. | reverse complement strand
TCGAGGATGATCCATTAAAATCCGAATTAATGATCGCTCCGGCAGGACTGCAGCGGTGTGATATAATTCACCCCGTTCGCAAGATAAGAATAGAAGGAGAATTGACCATGGCAAAGAAACAAAAACGCCAGTATTCACGCGGTGGAAATGGAAACACAGTTGAAACAACCGCCAGCCAGGCTTCCGTGCAGGCATATCAGCGCGGCGCCTCCGCCAGCGAGTTCAACCCCGATTACACCGATGTGATTGCTGACCTGAAGAAAATCGGCATTCTGGCCGGTGTGTTTATCGCCGTCCTGGTGGCCCTCTCCTTCTTCCTGTAAACCTTTATTGACTCTCATCGCTGCCACGGCGCTCCTGCTCCAGCAGCGGGAAAAAGCCGTGGCAGCCGGTTTTTGCCACTGCTTTTTTATTCCCTTTTACTGTTAGCCGAATGTTAGCCAAAACACTGCCTTCAGGTGGAAATGGAGACGCGCATGTCACCCATGTTTGTTCCCGGTCCGGTGGATGTTGCCCCTGAGGTGCTGGCTGCCCAGGCGCGCCCCATGGTTCCGCACCGCAGTCAGGATTTTGAAGATCTGTTCAGGCGCACCGCTGATAAACTGCAAAAGGTGTTTGCCACCACCCAGCCGGTTTATCAGGTGACCGCTTCAGGGTCGGGTTGTCAGGAAGCCGCCGTGCGCAACTTTGTGACGGCCGATGTGCTGTGCGCGGTAAACGGCGCTTTTTCAGAACGCTGGTTTAATATCGCCCAGGCAAACGGCAAGCAGGCCGTCCGGTTGGATGTGGATTGGGGAGATGCGCTGCGCCCGGATATGCTGGCGGATGCACTGCGCGAACGACATTACGAAGCGCTGACGATTGTGCACAATGAAACCTCAACCGGTGTGGAAAATCCCCTGCCAGACCTGGTTGCGGCAGCACGTGAAGCCAGCCCTGATACCCTCATCCTGGTGGACGCGGTTTCGTCGTTGGGGGGTGTGAAGATTGAGATGGATGAATGGGGGCTGGACTATTTATTCACGTCATCGCAAAAGTGCATGGCATTGCCGCCCGGCATGAGCTTTGCCTCAGCTTCTGAGCGTGCCATGCAAGCTGCGGCGCAGGTTCCGGCGCGCGGTTGGTACTTTGACATGCTGCAGATGGAACGCCACCGTGTGAAGGATTCGACCCCCATGACGCCCGCCATGGCTTTGATTTATGCCCTGGATGTGCAACTTGACCGCATGCTGGTGGAAGGACTGGAGAATCGCTACGCCCGCCACGCAGCCATGGCCGCGCGCGTGCAGGCCTGGGCAGAGCAAAATGAAATGCCCCCCCTGGCGGATGCCGCCTGCCGCTCGCGCACGGTGACATCCGTGCAAAATACGCGCGGGTTGTTGGTGGCTGAGCTGAATCAGTTTTTAATCGCACGTGGTATGCGCCTGGCTAATGGGTACGGGCGTTTGAGGGAGCGCAACTTCCGCATTGCCCATATGGGTGAATTGACCCTGGACGATGTTGATGCGCTGCTGGAAGCCATTTCAGAGTTCATGGGCGCAGCCTGATGGTTTTTTAAGAAGGTAGGGGAACATGGAAATCTTCACGACAAAAAAACTGGGCGGGGTGCTCACTTTTCCGCTTCGCGACCCGCGCTGGGTGGTCAAAATCCTGATCGCCGTTGGCTTGATGCTGGCTGCAATGATTATTCCGCTCGTTCCGACGGTTTTTTATTACGGTTATATTCACCGCATCATGGACCGCATCATCAACGGGGATGGAGCTTTCCATCTGCCGGAATGGAACGACTGGGGCGACCTGGCGGGCAAGGGCATCCGGTTGATGGGGATCGCCCTGATCTATAACATTCCGGTCTTCTTGTTAACCTTTGCTGTGATCATCGGCAGCATGGCGCCGATCATCGGGTTTAATGCGTTCATCATGGGCGGTGGAGACCCATCCGAGGCGTGGTGGATGTTGCTGATCGGGAGTTTTATGAGCCTGGCAACCATTCCCATGATGCTGGTCACGGTTCCGTTGACTCTGTGCATGATGGTTGGCATGGGACGCGCGGTGGAGACCGGGCGCTTTGGCGGCGGTTTTGACTTTCCCACCATCTGGTCTGTGCTGAAACGTTCTTTTGGCTGGTACTTATTGCTGGTGATTGTGCTCAATGCGTTCATCTACGTTTCCAACATGGTGCTGCAGCTTCTCATCTTCACGGTGGTTTTATGCTGCCTGTTCCCGTTTGCAATGATGGCCGTTTCGGTATATACCGGCATGGTGGGCATGGCAATGAACGCCAGTCTGTACCGGCAATCGCGGTCAGTGGCGGGCGCTCAAAGTGTGCAGGTGGTGGTGGAGTAGTACCGGGTTTGGTTAATAATGGAATCAAAACGGGCTGTCGGAAACATTCGACAGCCCGTTATCTTAGAAGCGCCAGTTGCCCACGTCGGTCCAGGCATAGCCAAGATGGTCGGCGAGCAGCTTGCCCAGTTTGCGTTTGACCTTGCGGTAAGCCCATTCCATCAATTCCACTCCACCGATGTCGTGCATGCGTTTGCCTATTTCACGGGCGCGGTTATGGCGGCACTGCATGTTGAATGGACTGCCGGGGCGCTCGGAGAGGTAATCATCGGTGCGACCGATCAGGATCAGGTCGTCAAGCAATTTTTGCACTTCCTGTGCGCGGTCGGCGGGATAAGGGCGTTCAAACAAATCACGCAAAAAATCCATGCTGCGGCTCCTCAAAACGTTCTGTTGGGATAATTATACCTGTTTGGCGCGGATTTATTTCCCACCCTGCCGGGGTTGTGATAAAAATAAGTCATGCAGTGGATTTATCTTTCCCCTCATCTGGATGACGCGGTGCTGTCGTGCGGCGGCATGATCCGCGAGCAGACCTGGCGCGGGGATCAGGTGGGCATCTGGTCGCTGTTCGCCGGTGACGTACCAGCCGGGCCGCTTTCTGATTATGCCCGGAGCCTGCACGCTCGCTGGATGCTCGCGAGGGATGCGCCAGCGGGCCGTCGCGCCGAGGAACAGGCAGCAGCGCGGGTGCTGGGGGCTACATTGCGCTGTTTTGATTATCCCGATTGCATCTACCGCCGCCTGCCGGACGGCAGCCCGGTGGTTGGCTCGGATTACGATCTGTTCCATGCTGAGCCAGCCCGTGAAACCCCGTTGATGCTGGAACTCAGCGCGCGGCTGAAGGATGGGTTTGCCGCTGCGGGTCAGCCGCTGCAGGTGGTTTGCCCGCTCACACTGGGTGATCACCTGGATCACCGCATTGTGCGCGCTGCCGCTGAACGAACCGGCGTCCCGCTGCTGTATTATGCTGATTATCCCTACGCAGCGCAGAGTGCGCACGACCTTCACCGCCACCTGCCTGAGGGGTTCCAAACGCTGGAACAATCGATCAGCCAGGTGGGTCTGCAGGCATGGGGGGACAGTATTGCACAGCACCGTTCGCAGATCAGCACCTTCTGGAAGGACGAGGACGACATGCGCGCTGCTGTGGCGGCTTACCTGGCGCAGGGTGGTGGTTCGCGGTTGTACCAGGCTCAAGCGGCAGGCAAATGATCCTCCCCACCGCTGACCTCTCTACATATTTATAAGGTGGGGGCTGCCCATTCCTGCTCCGGTTGCGGGCGATTCAAACTATGCTATACTAGCCATAACATGCAGGAAAAACTGTATTGGGATTCCTGGGCGCAATTCTTGCAACGATTTGGATTGACTGAAACTGCAGCCACTCTTCTTGAAGCATCGGGACCTTTAACGGTGTTGCTGGCGCAGTTTGTATATATTGGCGCACCGCTGGCGGGTGTTCAGACGGAGCGCTGGCGACAACTGGGCGGGCTGTTGGAAGATCGGACAGCCGCGCACAGTTTTGCCGCTTATTTGCGTGGAGAGGTGAGCGAACCATGAGCGTTGACGCGCTGCTGGGTCTGGGGATCATCCTGCTGGGAGCGGGGTTGATGGTTTTGTTTACCCTGCTGGGCCGCCGGAAAGGTGCGGCTCCCACGGTTTTTCGCCCCATGCCAGCCTTCAAACAACTAAATCGCGCGGTGGGCCTCTCGGTTGAAGAGGGCCGCCGTTTGCATGTTTCTGCGGGCACAGCCGAGATCAGCTCACCAGAGGCTGCTTCGGCGCTGGCAGCTTTGTCTTCCCTGGAACGCCTGGCCTCTGTCACCTCCATCAGTGACCGTCCATTAATCGCCACCAGCGGAACCGGCTCAGTGTCGCTGCTCACCCAGGATGTGCTGCGTGCAGCGTACCGCATGGGCAACACTCCTGAGCAGTATGACCCCGACCGCGGCCGCCTGGCCGGACCCACGCCCCTGTCTTATGTGGCAGGTGGCATGCTGGCCATTCATTCCGAGGATGTTTCGGTAAATATTCTGGGAGGCTCCATCGGCAGTGAGGCGGCCTTGTTGGCTGATGCAGCCGGTCGCCAGCGTGCCTTCACCCTGTCCGCCACCGATTCCTTGCCCGCCCAGGCAGCCATGTATGCCAGTGCTGACGAAGTGTTGCTGGGCGAGGAAGTGTATGCCCTGCCGGCTTACATGGCTGCCGGACCGATATACACGGGCAGCGTCAAGGCGCAGGATGTTCTGCGCTGGGTGCTGGCGGTAGCGCTGATCGGCGGCGGGCTGTTCACCCTGTTTACCACCATGATGGGGGTGGGTGCATGAGATCCCCGGTTTCCGCCGCCATTGCCATTGCCATGGGCCTGATTGTGCTGGCCGGTTATTTCATTGCCAACCCCATTTTGCAGGCAGTGCGAAGCGTAATCCTTGGCTGGGCGGTGATCCTGGCTGGCATTGCCATGCTGGTTGGCATCATCAATTTGATTATTGTGCATGTTCATAAAGCCATTGCACCCGTGCGGCGTAATTATTACAGCATCGTGCTGCTGGTGGGTTTGGCAGCCACCGTGGTGGCTGGGGTGGTGCTGGGCACAGGCGACGCCCGTTTTCAGCGTGTGGTGACCGCCATACAGGAACCGGTGGAAATCAGCCTGCTTGCTGTGCTTACCGTCACCCTGGCGTATGCCGGTCTGCGCTTGTTCCAGCGCCGCAGCGGTTGGATGCCTGTGGTGTTTCTAATCAGTGCGGTGGTCTTTTTATTGATGGCCGCCAATATTTTTGCAGGAGCGGTTAACCTGCCCGTGATCGGCGACCTGCTTGGGTTTCTCAGCCGGTTGCCGGTGGCAGGCGCACGCGGTCTGTTGCTCGGCATGGCGCTCGGCGGGCTGACTGCCGGGTTGCGTATTCTGATCGGGGCTGATCGCCCTTACAGCGGTTAATATGGCTGATATTCGTTGCCCGATGTGCTCACACATGAACCCGGCTGGCGCTGAAGAGTGCGCCAACTGTCACGCACGCCTTACGCCGGTGCTGCCGCCATCCCAGGGTGATCAGGAATCTGCATCCGGGGCGGACTGGTTGAGCAATCTGCGCAGTTCCGATGAGGGTGCAGAATCTTTTGACCTGGGCGGCGGGGATGACCTTGCCGGCGGCGAAATGCCGGATTGGCTGGCGCGCATCCGCGAGGATCAGGCCGAAACAACGCCGGAAACGGTCGTCCCGGCTGATCAAACCTCCGAACCTGCCTTTGACATTCCCGACTGGATGCATGCGGACAGCCAGGAACAGGCTGAAATTACTCCTGACACCGGTTTATCCCAGGCGGATTCTGATTATGAAATTCCGGACTGGTTGCAGGACACCCCGGCCCACTTGCCGGAATCGGCGGCCAGTTTTGATCCAGAAAGTACTGAAAGCCCCGCCGAACCGGCTTTTGACATTCCTCAATGGTTGCAGGATGATGTTGCCGCCACCCCTCCGGCTGCTTTGTCGTCCCCGTTCCAAGCGGACCGCGAAGCGGATCAGGAACAGGGCGGCGTGGAACAGCCGATCACACCGGCAGGGGAGGGCGATTCCGCCTGGCTGGCTCAGTTGCAAAGCTGGCAACCAGGCGAAAATCAACCGGACTCTGAAACGCCCGCAGAAAATGAAGGCTCAGGCGGACAGGAATGGCTGAGCGAATACGCCACATGGCAACCGGATGAAGAGCAGCAAGCCTCAGGCGATGAGTTGACCCCGCAGCGCGAGTACCAATCTCAGGCAGAAGAGGCTGAAATTCCTGAATGGTTGGGTGGGATCACCCCGGCCAATCCGCCAGATGCCGCTGAATCATTTGATGGGGTTCCGGAGTGGTTGCTGAGCGAGGATGCTCAAACCGGTGCTGAAGCTCCCACGGGTGGTGAAACATCCGCCGGAAGTTCCGCCATGCCCGACTGGCTGGCAGAAGAACGCACTGCTCAAAACGCTCCCGGTGATGATGAATATGGCGTTCCCGATTGGCTCACCGCCGAGGAAACACCCGAAACGCCGGCCACACCAGCTTTTTCCGGTCTATCTTCCAGCCCGTTGAGCGCCGGGGATGATGATGTTATTCTGTTTGATAACGCCACACCTGACTGGCTTGCGGGTGTGGGTGATGAAAGCGGTACGCCGGTTTCTTCCGGTAATGCGGTTCCGGCGTTCAGTCTTGAAGATAGCGACCCATTGCCGCTTGATCAGGATCTGAGCGGGTATCCATTTGCAGGCGAAGAACTACCCGATTGGCTCGCGCACGCTGATCGGGATGATCAGGAAGGTGTGTCGGGTGCGGCAGTGGAAACTCCGCTGGCCGATGGCCTTGCGCCCGCCCAACTGCCCGGCTGGTTGGAAGCCATGCGTCCAAGCGACGTGGTTCCATCCGGTGCACAAACAGGTACGGGGGAGCAGCACACAGAGAGCAGTGGTCCGCTGGCCGGTTTGCAGGGCATTTTGCCGGTGCAGGATGCTGCTGTGCGCATCCGTAAACTGCCCACCTACTCGGTTAAATTGAAAGTTTCAGAGGTGCAGCGCAGCTATGCCGACCTGTTGCAATCGATCATCGAACAGGAAAGCAAACCCCAGGAGAGTGGGGGCGGCTCATTGTTTGCGCAGAGCTGGCTGGTGCGCCTGGCGCTGGCAGCCATTTTAATCCTCGCGGTTTTAATCACCGGCGTTACCGGACGCGCGCCGCAACCCCTTGATGAGGTGCCGCTCGACCTGTTGTTATTCGTCAACCAGGTGGAAGCCGTACCGCAGGGTGCGCCTGTGCTGCTGATTATGGACTACGATGCCGCTGCCGCCGGGGAAATGCGTTACGCAGCCGGACCGGTTGTGGAACGCTTGATGCTCCATTCAGCGCGTCTTTCCATGGTGTCCAGCGTACCCACCGGGCCGGTGCTGGGTCAAAACCTGCTTGAAGGGGCATATGCCAACATTCAAAGCCGCGCACCGCAGGGTTTTCGTTATGAGATGCAAAGCCAGGTGCTCAACATGGGTTTTCTGCCGGGCGGGGCCACTTCGATGCAGGAGTTCCTGGTAGCGCCGCTGCAGGTTGCGCCTGGCATGATGCTGCAGGACGACCAGGTATTGAGTGGTCATCCCGCGCTGGCAGGTGTTGGCAGCCTGGGTGATTTTGGGTTGGTGGTGCTGCTTACGGGTAGTGACGATACCGGACGGAGCTGGATCGAGCAGTTGCAGCCGTCATTGACGGCAGCCGGTGTGCCCATGCTGGTGGTCTCCACCGCACAGGCAGCGCCCATGCTGCGCCCTTACGCTGACGGCGGGCAGGTGCAGGGGATGCTGAGCGGTATGAGCGCTGGTACGGGCTACGGACTGGTCACCGGTTCAACCGTGAGCCCGTGGTGGACCGCCTATCAAACCGGCTTGTTCCTGGGGATTTTATTCCTGCTGGCTGGCGCTTTTTATGGCGGCGCCGCCCGCTTGTTTACCAAATCAAAAGGTTAATAACGGCTCGTCTGCCGGTTGTCGCTGCTTGAACGAAGGTTGTCATTGAAGAAACAGGTGGAGTGGCATGGAGACTGGTGAGTTGATCTGGATGCTGGTGGGGTTCTTCCTGACATTGCTGATTTTAAGCTATGTGCTGGGAGACAACCCGCTGTTCCGGTTTGCCGCCTACCTGTTTGTGGGTGTGGCTGCCGGTTACGTTCTCGTGATGGTGGTGGACCAGTTATTGCTGCCGCGCCTGATCCGGCCAATGATGACAGGTGGCGAGCAAAGCCTGCTGCTTGTGGTTCCGCTGGTGTTGGGGGTATTGCTTTTCCTGCGTTTGTCTCCGCGTCTGGCCGGTCCTGGCTCCATCAGCATGGCGTTTCTGGTGGGTGTGGGTGCGGCAGTGGTGGTGGGCGGTGTGGTGTTCGGCACGCTGATGGGCCAGACACGCGCCGCGGTGGGAATGTTGAATTTCAACACTTCAGCCGCTTTGAAAGCCAGTCCGGTTGGCGGTTTGCTGGAGGGCTTGATCTTCCTGATCGGTACGGTATGCACACTGGCATATTTTCACTTTGGGGCTTCCGCAAAGCCGGGTCAACCGGTGGCGCGTCCCAGGCTGATCGAGACGCTTTCGCGTGTTGGCCAGGCGTTCATCGCCATTACCCTGGGCGCGTTGTTCGCCGGGGTTTATGCTTCTGCGGTGACGGCGCTGGTGGATCGTATATCATTTATCGAAGCCGTGGTTCGTAACCTGGCTGGCATGGCAGGCCGTTGATGACCACTTCCATTATCGACTCCGAATCCGTCCTGGCACTGGATATTGGCTCGGTCAATACCCGGGCAGCCTTGTTTGACGTGGTGGAGAGCCAGTATCACTTTATCGGCATGGGGGTTGCCCCCACCACGGTCAATGCGCCTTACCGCGATGTCAGCGAAGGTGCACTGGCGGCCATCGTGGATCTGCAGGCCATCACCGGGCGGGTGTTCATGGACAAGGACGCGCGCCTGCTGGTGCCATCCCAGGCAAACGGCACCGGCGTTGACCGCATGGTGGTGGTGTATTCGGCAGGCCCAGAACTGCGCATTGTCACTGCCGGTCTGCTGGGTGATGTCTCACTGGACAGCGCCAACCGGCTGGCGAGCCTGGTGTACGGCCAGGTGGTGGACAGCCTGGGTTTGAGCGACCGCCGCCGGCCTGAACAACAGGTGGATGCACTGGTCAGGATTGACCCCAACCTGATCATCATGGCAGGCGGCACTGACCACGGCGCCAATCGCTCGGTACTGAAACTGGCCGACCTGGTGGTGATGTTATGCCGCGTGTTGCCGGTTGAGAAACGACCGCGTGTGCTGTATGCCGGGAATGCATCCCTGGCAAAACGCATCAAGGAAGGTTTGGAGAAATGGACACGGGTGGAGACCGCACCCAACGTGCGCCCATCCCTGGATAATGAAGATGTCTTTCGCTCGCTGGATACGCTTTCGGGTGTCGTTACTGACGTGCGCAGCGGCCAGTTTGGCGGTTTGCAACAACTGGGCAGCTACACCAGCCTGCCGCCCGCGCCACTGGCGCAGGGTTACGGGCGCATCATCCGCTTCTTAAGTCAGGTGTATGACCCCGGCAAGGGTGTGCTAGGGGTGGATGTTGGTTCGCGCCATACCACCCTGGCGGCTGCCTTTGGAAAGCAATTCACCATGCAGGTGCATCCATACGGTCTGGGCAGCGGCATGCAGGCATTGATCAAAGCTGGCCGGCTGGAGGAAATTGCACGCTGGCTGCCAGTGAAGATCGGCATGTCAACCTTGCGTGATTACCTGTGGCAGAAGACCATTCATCCTGGCTTAATCCCCACCACCAACGAAACCCTGACGATGGAACAGGCCGCGGCACGGGTGGCATTGCAACTCTCGCTGTCTGCCTCACAGGGGCGCTGGGCAGGACGGCCCAACTGCTTTGAACCCATTCTGGCAAGCGGTTCGGTGTTTTCACGCGCTGCTGCACCGTGGCAGGCTCTGCTGACCCTGCTGGATGGATTGCAGCCCGCCGGTGTGACCATCGCCATTCTGGATCAAAACAACCTGCTGGGTATGCTGGGTGCTGTGGCAAAGGTCAACCCGGTGTTGGCGGTTCAGGTGGTGGAGTCGGGGGCGCTGCAAAACCTGGGGACCGTGATCTGTCCGATCAGCGATGCGCGTCCGGGCGTGCCCATTATGCGGGTCCGGCTGGAATACGAAGGCGGCGGAGAAACCCAGGTGGAGATCAAACAGGGCAGCCTGGTCAGTCTGCCGGTGCAACCCGGACAGGCAGCAAAAATTTATCTTCAGGCATTGCGCCGCACGCTGATCGACCCGGTGGGCAGGCGTTCCATGCTGGCATTTAAAATTCTGGGCGGCGCATGTGGGGCCGTCGTGGACGCGCGCGGACGCCCGTTGCAAATGAGCGATGATGAGGCCCAAAACAGGGCGTTGAATAAGAAGTGGCAGGCGGCGCTGGGCGCGTCTGCCTGATCGGACCTGTTCTTTTATGAAACCATGGTTGGCTGATTTGAAAGCCTGCCTGGTATGTTATTTGCAACCACTTAAGGGATGAGTATGCATGCACCGGTAACCCACATTCTTCCCCTCACCCACGTGCGCAGGGCGCGTCTGTTGCCCGTCGCAGGCAAGGTGCTGGTGCGCAACGGTCAATCGGTAAACGCCAGTGACGTGATTGCCGAGGCGTATTATCAAAACCGGCATGTGCTGGTGGATGTGCGCAGCATGTTGCGGCTTTCACGCAAGGAACTGGAGCGTGTGATGGACCGCCAGGCCGGTGAGCGCGTGCAAAAAGGAGACGTACTGGCAGAAGCCAGGGGTATTTTCCGCCGGGTGGTGCGCGCCCCCATTGACGGTGAGATTGTCTCCGTCTCCAATGGGCAGATCATGATCGAAGCGCCCGGAGCGCCGTTTCAACTGCGTGCAGGCATTTCCGGCACAGTCAGTGAAGTGCTGCCAGAACGCGGCGCGATCATTGAAGCTGATGGTGCATTGATCCAGGCGGTGTGGGGCAACGGTGGCATCGGCGTGGGCATGTTGCTCAACCTGATGCGCAGCGCTGATGAGGAGTTGTCCACCGACCGTCTGGATGTAAGCATGCGTGGCGCTGTGGTGACCGGTGGGCATGTGGCTGATGGACGGGTGCTGGAAAATGCGGCTGACCTGCCGTTGCGCGGTATGATCCTGTCCAGTATGAGTTCGGAACTGGCTCCGCTGGCGCTGCGATTGGACATGCCGGTGCTGTTGATCGAAGGTTTTGGGCGCATCGCCATGAATCAACCGGCATATCGCCTGTTGACCACCAGTGAGAAACGCGACGTTTCGGTTTATGCTGTGGCTTACTCACAGTTTACCGGTGACCGCCCCGAGGTGTTCATCGGCCTGCCAGCCAGCGGCGAGCAGGCGGTTGAGGCGGTGGAATTTGAAAGTGGACAGCAGGTGCGCATTCTAAGCGAACCGTACCGGGGCCTGGTTGGCTCGCTGGTGCAGGTTTTCCCCGCGTTGATGCGCCTGCCAAACGGCGTACGCGCCACATCGGCGAGTGTGCGTCTGGAAACTGGCGAACAAGTAACCGTACCATTGTCAAACCTGGATGTGCTAGAATAATCAATGTAATCCGTACATGAACATGCAATTATTCTGGCAATCAGAACCTGTAGGAGGGCGTTATGAGCGACTTTGATACCAATAACTTTGATGACTTCGAGGAAGAACCGACCGTTGACGAACCCCGTTCGTCCGGCAATAATCGTACTTTTCTGATCGCCATCGGGGTCATCGCAGGTCTGTTTGTCATCGGGCTGATTGGCCTGGGCGTGTATGCTGCGCTGGTGCTGCCGCGCCAGAATGCGATCCGCATGCAGGAAGCGGCAGTGATCAATGCCCAGAACACGGCCACATCCCAGGCAGCCACCGAGCTGGCTTTTGCCCAGGCGCTGCTGTTGACCCCCAGTGTCACTTCATCACCCACGGCAACCCTGGAGCCTTCGCCCACGCCGGTGGTGGTGTTTGCCACCAACACGCTGGAGCCGACGCTGGAGGTGGTGGATACAGCCACGCCTGACTTTGCAGCGGTGGGTGGCGACCCGATCTCGCGTACTGAGACGGTGGCTGCGCTGCTGACCATGGCGGCTGGCGGCGGTGATGGCGGCGCTGGTGTGGGCACCACCACAACCACGGCGTTGCCCACCACGGGTTTTGCTGATGAAGTGGGTCTGCCGGGCTTGCTTGGGCTTTCCGTGCTGCTGGTGGCGGTGATCTTCTTTGTACGCCGCATGCGCGTGTCTGGCAGCCACGGCTAAGTCTGGAAAAAACCTTCAGGTTCTGA
>DAOUGC010000264.1:0-12476 GCA_034429695.1 Levilinea sp. | reverse complement strand
TCATCGAGGGTGAGGAACGCTTGCGGGGTCACATCACCCAGGACGGCCTGCAGGCGGGTAAAGGCGGCGCGCGCCGAGGCCAGCGAGACCTGCTGTTCGAGGATGATGTGCACCAGGGTGGGGAAACCCTGCGGGCGTTCCCACAGCGGGGGCGGCCCATGCGCTGTCAGTATGGCAGCCAGGTCAGGGTCGCGGGCGGCGAGATCGCTGGCGATGGACGGCAGGGCGGCGGCGTTGAGCGGCGGGAGGGGCATAAGTGTAATGATACAATGATTTTGAACCGGGTGGAGAGCGCGGTGGGAGGAATCATGCCAGGTGGATATGTGGAAGAATTGCGGCGGTTGATCGGCACGCGGCCAATCATCATGGTTGGGTCCGGGGTTTTTATGCTGGATGAACAGGATCGCTTGTTGCTGACCCTGCGGCGGGATAACGGCATGTGGTCGATCCCCGGCGGGGCGATGGAACCAGGCGAGACGCTGGAGGAAACCGCCCGCCGTGAAGTGGAGGAGGAGACCGGTTTACTGCCTGGGGCGCTTATCCTGCAGGGGGTGTATTCCGGGATGGAATATCATTATGTGTATCCCAATGGGGATGAGGTGTACAACGTGACCGCGGCGTTTGTGTGCCGTGAGTTCGAGGGTGAATTGCGCGCCGAGCCGGAGGAGCTGGAGCGGGTGCGCTTTTTTGCGCGGGATGAAGCGCCAGAGCGGGTCAGCCCGCCGGTGCAGCGGATATATGAGGATTTTCTGGCAGGGTGGGGGCGGGCAGCGAAGATCTAAAGCCGCTTTGCCACCTGCGCTGTTTTTTTGCTGTGGGGAAACAGGTGGGGTGTTCACCCACGGGACGGGCAATCTCCGCCACGGCAGTTCGCCAGCTTGCTGGCGCGGCGCACTTCCATCCCGTCGATCCGGACTTCCCCTGAAAAATTGCCTATTGACTCTGGTGAACGATCGCGCTAGAATGTAACCGGTTACAGTAACCGGTTACATTTCGTTTCTGTAAGGTATTCCTCACCATGACCCGTTCAAAGACCAAAGCCTCCACCATCCGTGATGTCGCCCGCGAAGCCGGTGTCTCCGTTGCCACCGTTTCGCGCTACATCAACGGCACTGCCCCCGTTTCGGGTGAGGTGGCGCTGCGCCTGGACGACGTCATGGCTTCGCTCAGATTTGTGCCCTCCGCCTCAGCGCGCAAACTGGCCCGTCTCAAAACCGAGACGCTTGGCCTGCTGCTGACCGACATCCATGGTGATTTCTTTGCGCCGATGATGAGCGGCATTGAATCAGTAACGCGCGAGGCCGGCTACGACCTGCTGATCTCCTCGTCGGGCCGCCCGCAGCCGCGCAGCGCATTTTCACTGCCGCTGGGACCGCACAACACCGACGGCGTGCTGGTGTTTGCCAATTCGGTGGACCGCGCCGCGCTGGAGCATTACGCCGAGATCGGCTTTCCGGTGGTGTTGATCCACCAGACCGCGCCGGAAGGCTTGAACCTGCCGTGCGTGACAGTGGAGAACAAATCGGCCTCGCGCCTGCTGGTTGAGCATTTGATCGAAAAACACAACCGCCGGCGCATTGCTTTTCTCAAGGGGCCGGATGATCAGGAAGACTCGCACTGGCGTGAGTTGGGATATCGCCAGGCGTTGGAAATTAACGGCATCACCCAGGACGAACGCTTGATCGTCCCGGGTGAATTTGACCGGCGGGTTGCGCGGCGTTCCGTGCTGGATTTGATCGCCACCGGCCCGCAGTTTGACGCCGTATTCGCCGGCGACGACGAATCGGCGGTGGGCGTGCTGGAAGCCCTGCACGAGAGTGGAATTAACGTGCCAGAGGATGTCTCGGTGGTGGGTTTTGATGATCAGCGGCTGTCTGCTTATCTCAACCCGGCTTTAACCACTGTGCGCGCCCCGACAGAAGAGGTTGGCAGGGCGGCTGCCCGGCAATTGCTCCGCCTGGTGGAGGAGAATTCCGCTGAGCCGCTCACGTTGTTGCCAACCGAAATCGTCATCCGCCGTTCTTGTGGCTGTGGCGGGGAATCGTAAAAAAGGAGGAGAAAGCCCGGAGATAAGAAGAAGGCTGTGCAAGATTGAACTGCGAAATCCGTTCCCGTTTGTCCCCTTGCCCGCTTTTGGCGCCGCGTCCCGTGCGGCAAAAAGGGGAAAAGCCAGTCGAAAGATTAGTTTCCATATCTCAGGAGGATCAAGAATGAACAAGCATTTGCTGCGCCTGATGGGTTTGCTGGTGGTTCTGTCGGTGGTATTAACCGCCTGCGGCACTCCTGCACCCGCCGCCGAACAGCCTGCCGCTGACCAACCGGCTGCTGAACAACCGGCTGCTGATGAGCCTGCTGCCGAGGAACCGGCGGCTGAAGAACCCGTTGTTGATGATGGCCGGGTTGAAATTCGCTGGTTCGTCGGTCTTGGCACCGGCACTGACCCCGCCCAGGTGGAAGTCGAAAACCGTATCGTTGAAGAGTTCAACGCCAGCCAGGACAAGATTAAACTGGTTTTGGAAGTTGTGAACTACAACGCTGCCCGCGATACCCTGGCCACCGAAATGGCGTCCGGCAACCCGCCCGACATCGTGGGCCCGGTTGGCACCTCCGGTGCTGAGGCCTTCCACGGTCAGTGGTTGGATCTCGGCCCCATCATCGAAAAGACCGGTTACGACACCTCACAATACGCTGAAGGTTCGGTTGAATTCTACGTGGGCGGCGACGGCCAGACCGGTCTGCCCTTCGCCATCTTCCCCTCCATGCTGTTCTACCAGCGCGACATGTTCGACGAGGCTGGCCTGGCTTATCCGCCCCACACCGTGGGCGAGAAGTACGTCTGGCCCGATGGCACCGAGGAAGAATGGACCTACGACACCATGCGCAAGCTGGCTCTGATCCTGACCGTTGACGCCAACGGCGTGGACGCCACCCAGGAAGGTTTTGACTCCGCCGCAATCGTGCAGTACGGTTACGAACCCCAGTACCAGGACCCGCGCGCCATTGGCGCTTACTTCGGCGCTGGCTCGCTGGTTGCCGATGACGGCAAGACCGCGCAGATCCCGCCCCACTGGGCTGCCGCATGGAACTATGTGTATGACGGTATCTGGACCGATCACTTCATCCCCAACCAGGCTGTGCGCGAAAGCGCCGAGTTTGGCACCGGCAACCCGTTCAACTCGGGCAAGGTTGCCATGGCTCTGACCCACCTGTGGTACACCTGCTGCGTCACCGACGCTGGCGGCAACTGGGATATCGCTGTGGTGCCTTCCTACGAGGGCAACATCACCGCCAATTTCAATGCCGATACCTTCCGCATCCTCAAAGCCACCCAGCATCCTGACGAGGCTTTCGAAGTGCTGACCTACCTGCTCGGCGACGCCTCGCTGGAGCTGTTGGGCCTCTACGGCGGCATGCCCGCCCGCACCGCCGACCAGGAAGCCTTCTTCGCCGGTCTGGATGAGAAGTTCCCCCAGGAAGTTGACTGGCAGGTTGCGGTCGACATGATCCCCTACGCTGACAACCCCAACTTTGAAGGGTACATGCCCAGCTACAATGAAGCCTTCGACCGGGTGAATACATTCCTCACCCTCATGACCACCACCGAAGGTCTGGACATGGACAAAGAAATTGAAACCCTGAAGACTGATCTGCAGACCATCTTCGACAAGCAGCAGTAAACATCGGGGTGTTCTCCTCGTTTCCACGGACTGTCCGGCGCAAGCCGGACAGTCTCCGGAGGCGGGGGAGCCGGAGGATATATCATGACCGCAGTGACTTCCACCAATCGCAAGAAAAGCTCGCCCCTGACCCGTCGTGAGACCCTGATCGGTCTGGCGTTTCTCTCGCCCTGGATCATCGGCTTTATCCTGTTCACCCTGCTGCCCATGCTGGCCACCCTGGGGTTCACCTTCACCAACATCAATCTCAACCAGCAGGAGAGCGTGCGTTTTGTAGGGTTGGAAAACTACGCCATGCTGCTGCGCGATAGTCAGGTGTGGGAAAGCCTGCTGGTCACCCTGAAATTCGGCGCCATCTCACTGCCGATTGGGCTGGCGCTGCCGCTGTTCCTGGCGATCATCCTCAACAGCAGGCATGTCAAAGCCCAGAGCTTCTTTCGCACCATGTTCTACATGCCCTACGTTGTGCCGTTTGTGGCCGGTGTTTTTGCCTGGGGGGGCATGTTGTCGCCTGAAAACGGCTGGATTAATGACGCCCTGCGCGCCATTGGCGTGGCAAACCCGCCATACTGGATCAATGACACCACCTGGGTCTATCCTGCGCTGGTGATCATGGGGGTGTGGGGCGTTGGCAGCAGCATGATCATCAACCTGGCCGGGTTGCAGGGCATCCCCACTGAGCTGTACGACGCTGCCAAAGTGGACGGCGCGGGCTGGTGGGCCACCCTGTTCAACGTGACCCTGCCGATGATCTCGCCGGTGATTTTCTACAGCCTCACGCTGGGCATAGTGGGCGTCTTTCAGTACTTCCTGGTTCCGCTGGTGCTCAACAACGGCACAGGTGCGCCAGGCGGCGCCACCATGTTCTATAACCTGTACCTGTATAAAACCTTCTTTACCTTCCAGAATATGTCCTACGGGGCTGCGCAGGCCTGGTTATTGTTCATCATCATTTTGATCATCACCGCCATTTTGTTCAAAACATCCAAATACTGGGTGTATTATGCTGGCGATGGGCGGCAGTAGGAGGAAGGTCATGGCTACCACAATGGCTGTAAAAGAAAGCACTCAAACCCGCGGCAAGCCTTTCCGGATTGGCGCTGGCAGTCAGGGTTTTGCTGCCACGTTCAGCACCCTTATCCTGCTGGCTGCATTTCTCTCGCCCATGCTGCGTGTGATTACATTTGCGTTGAAAACCCCCGAGCAGATCATGCAGGCCGATTCACCCCTGTGGCCCGCGCTGCCATCGGTTTTTGAGTACGAAGGCAAGTCTTACGATGTATACGAAGTGCCCCTGCCGGACGGCATGCGCGACATGGCGCTGTACAAGAAGGGCAGAGAGGCGTCACAGTTTATTGACCCGGCCAACCCCGCGGCTGGCACGATTGAATGGCAGGGTTCATGGCGCACGTTAAAGCGCGCCTGGATGTGGGCTCCGGCCTGGTCCAACTTTAGCGAGGTGTGGCGGCTGATTGACTACCCGCGTTTGCTGTTCAACACCATTGCCATTGCCGTGCTCAGCCTGGTGGGTACGCTCACCTCGTGCATTTTGGTGGCGTATGGTTTTGCGCGCTTCCGCATTCCGGGCAAGAACATCCTGTTTACGCTGTTAATCTCCACCATCTTCCTGCCCAGCGCGGTCACGCTCATTCCCACCTACACGGTGTTTGTCAAGCTGGGCTGGGTGGGAACCTGGCTGCCGTTGATCGTACCGGCGTTCTTCGCCAACGCTTACGATGTATTCCTGCTGCGCCAGTATTTCCTCACCATCCCGCGTGAGATGGACGAAGCCGCCATGATGGACGGGGCTGGCCCCATGCGCATCCTCTTGTCGGTGATCCTGCCGCAGTCCTGGCCGGTGATCATGGCAGTGGGCATCTTCCACCTGGTGTATGCCTGGAATGATTATTTTGGCCCATTGATCTACCTGTCCACCAAGCCGGAACTGCAACCCATTGCGGTGGGTCTGGCGCGCTTCAACGGCATCCATTACACCAACCCGGCGCTGATCCAGGCGGCCACGTTGATGACCATGATCATCCCCGTGATTATCTTCCTGTTCACCCAGCGCTTCTTTATGCAGGGTGTGGTGATTACGGGTGTGGAAAAATAAAAATCCGGATGAAACATCAAGTTTTGTTTATTGAAGCATGAAAGTACAATGTATATGGTGTTGCAGACAGCAATGATACGCATGGAGCAAGGAGTGAGTGTATGAAGGTAGCAGTTTTTGGCGGTGGATCCACCTATACTCCCGAGCTGGTGAATGGCTTTCTGGCACGGGTGGAGCGTTTCCCGATCAAAGAATTGTGGCTGGCGGATGTTGACGCCGCCCGGCTGGAGATTGTGGGCGGCTTTGCCCAGCGCATGGTCAAGGCAAAAGGCTCGCCGTTTGAGGTGCGCCTGACCACCAATCAGCGCCAGGCGGTGGAAGGCGCCAGTTACGTGACCACCCAGTTGCGCGTGGGGCAAATGCCGGCGCGGCGCGCCGATGAGTACCTGGGGCTGCGCCACGGCCTGGTGGGGCAGGAGACCACCGGAGTCGGCGGCATGGCCAAGGCGCTGCGCACCATCCCGGTGATCCTGTCGATTGCTGCCGACATGCGCGAACTGGCTCCCGGCGCGATGCTGGTGAACTTCACCAACCCGGCGGGTCTGGTCACCCAGGCGCTGGTCAATTACGCCGGTGACGTGCCAGCCGTGGGCGTGTGCAACGTACCCATCACCACCAAGATGCACCTGCTGGAAGACCTGGCTGACCTGGTGGGCGGGGATGTTGACCCGTCGCGCGCCGAATTGGACACGCTGGGCCTCAATCACCTGTCGTGGCACCGCGGCTTCAGGATCGACGGCGAGGAGATGTGGCCGGTGGTGATGGAGCGCTTCATCGCCAACCTGAAGGAACAGGACGAACCCGAGTGGGATGTTGAGACGATTGAAACGCTGGGGATGATCCCCAATTATTACCTGCAGTACTACTATCATACCGATCACAAACTGGCAGCCCAGCAAAACTGGCCGCCTTCACGCGCCGATGAAGTCATTGAAGTGGAGAAGGATCTGCTGCGTGAGTACGCCGACCCGGCGCTGAATGAGCCGCCCGCCGACCTGATGAAACGTGGTGGCGCATACTACTCCACTGTGGCAACCCAGTTGCTCAACGCGCATTACAACGACCTGGGCGAGACTCACATTGTCAACGTGGCGCACTGTGGGGCTGTCCCCGGCTGGGACCCATCCTGGGTGTTGGAGATGCCCGCAAAAGTGAGCCGCAGCGGGGTGCAACCACTGCCCGCAAAACCTTTACCACCGGTTTGCTTTGGCTTAATCGCACAGATCAAGGCGTACGAATTACTTACTGTTGAAGCAGCCGTGCACGGTGATCGCAAGGCGGCTTATCAGGCGCTGCTGGCACACCCGCTGGGACCCAAAGGCGGGCAGGTGCAGGCCGTGCTGGACGACATGCTGGAGACACATCGCGAGTATTTGCCGCAGTTCTGGCGCTGAGCCGCCTGAAAGGGCGCACACTGGGCGCCGCTGGAACCAGGGCGGCCAAATTACATCGACAGGCAGTCATTATGAAAACCAAGGACAGGGTTTTTCTTGGAGCCGATATTGGCGGCACCAGGACACGTATTCTTATTACCAGTGAACAGGGTGAGGTGCTCGGGTTTGGCGAGACCGGCCCTGGCAACCATGAGACCGTCGGCTGGGATGGGCTGACCGCCGCCCTGCAGACCGCGGGCAGCGCCGCGCTGGCTTCAGCCGGTCTCGGTCCCGAGGAAATCGCTGGGGCGGGGTTTGGTGTGGCCGGATATGACTGGCCCTCCGAAATGCAGCCCACCCTGCGCGCGATAGAGACGTTGGGCCTGACCTGCCCGCTTGAAGTGGTCAACGATACCATCCTTGGGCTGGTGAGCGGCTCTCCGGACGGCTGGGGGGTGGCGGTGGTGTCTGGAACCGGCTGCAACTGCTGGGGTTGGGATGCCACCCGACGGCGCATTGGGCGCGTGACGGGCGGCGGCATATACATGGGCGAGGGCGCGGGCGGAACAGAACTGATCCACCGCGCGGTGCATCGGGTGGCGCACGCCTGGACGCAACGCGGTCAGCCCACCCTGCTGACCGATTTATTTGTGGAACGCACCGGCGCGCTGGACGCAGCCGACCTGCTGGAAGGGTTGATGAGCGACCGTTACCAGCTTGGGGCATCCGCCGCGCCGCTGGTGTTTCAGGCAGCGGAACGGGGTGATGAAGTGGCGGCCGGTTTGCTCACCTGGGCAGGTGATGAGCTGGGTGAGATGGTTAATGCGGTGGTGCGCCAGTTGAACTTTGAGGATATGGCTTTTCATGTGGTCATGACCGGCAGCATGTTTGACGGCGGGGAGCGCCTGACGGAACCCATGCGCCGCAGGGTGACTGCGGTTGCCCCTGGTGCGCAATTCACCCGCCTGAGTGCCCCGCCCGTGCTGGGTGCGGCGTTGATCGGCATGGCAGCCGCTGGGTTGACCGATACTGCCGTCGTGCGGCAAACGCTGGTGGAACAACTGGCCGGGTTGACCGTGAATGGAGTGCGCGCATGAAAAGAATCAGATGGATCGCCGCTTTGCTGGCGCTGTTTGTGCCGCTCTCGCTGACGGCTTGTACCCCAGCCGCTCCCGTGGAGCAGCCTGAATCTGAACCCACGCCTGCAACGCCTACATCAACTGCAGTGCCTGAGCCGCCGGATTTTCGCATCATTGGTTATTTTTACGGCATGGATGGCGTGTTGGACCCGGCTGTACTGCAGTATCTGACCCATATCAATTATGCCTTTGCGTTGCCCAACGCTGACGGTACGCTGCAGACGCTGGCAAACGGCTGGAAGCTGTCTGCCCTGGTGGAGCAAGCCCATGCCAGTGGTGTGCAGGTGCTCATCTCGGTGGGCGGTTGGGGCTGGGACGAGCAGTTTGAGGCGCTGGCTGCCGCGCCTGAATCACGGGCGGTCTTTGCCCAGGCGGTGGCCGACCTGGTGGCAGAATATGATCTGGACGGCGCAGACATTGACTGGGAATACCCTGGCCCAGGGTATGTCTCTTCGCAAAACTTCACCCTGTTGATCCAGGCGGTGCGCGACGCTCTGCCGCAGGATAAACTGCTCACCGCAGCGGTGGCTGCTTACGGTGAAGGCGCTGATGGCAATGGCGACGAAGCCCTGGCGTTGTTTGATTTCGTCAACGTGATGGCTTACGACGCGCCGCCCGCAGAGCACGCCACGCTGCAATTTTCCGCCGACGCGCTGGCGTACTGGCGTGAGCGCGGGCTGCCGGCACAGCGGTTGACGCTGGGCGTGCCGTTTTATTCCCGCCCGGGTGAAGCGCCCTGGCGTGAGATCCTCCCTGCCGCCGGTGGGCAGACCGACCTGCTCGATCAGGATCACCTGAACATCAACGGGCAGGAGGAATACTTCAACGGCATCACCACCCTGCAACAAAAGACCGATCTGGCAAAAGAGCAGGCAGGCGGGATCATGATCTGGGAACTGACCCACGACGTACAGGGCGACATGTCGCTCTTGAAAACCATTTTTGATCAAAGCAAGACAGGTGAGTAAGCTGTGACGCACGCAGAATCATTGTTATTATCCGAAATTAATTCACAACCCGCGGTGGTTGAGCGTTTTTTGACGCGCGAGAGCGCCCACGCGGGCGAGATTGCCGCGGCGCTGCGCGGGCGGGACATCCGCCACGTGGTGATTGCGGCGCGCGGCACTTCTGACAACGCCGCCCGCTACGCCCAGTACGTGTTTGGCGCTGTCAACCGGTTGCCGGTTGGGCTGGCAACGCCATCGCTGTATTCCATTTACAAAACACCCCCCCGGCTGGATTCAGCCCTGGTGGTGGGAATCTCACAATCGGGGCAATCGCCGGACATTGTCAGCGTGCTGGCAGAGGCACGCAAACAGGGTGCACCCACCGTGGCGATCACCAACATGGCGGATTCGCCCCTGGCGCAAAGCGCCGACCACGCCCTGCTGCTGCATGCCGACCTGGAACGTAGTGTGGCCGCCACCAAAACATACACCTCGTCGCTGGCGGCGGTGGCGCTGCTGGCGCTGGCTTTCTCGGGGGCGTCGCTGCCGGGTGATCTCAGCCTGGCGCCGGGGGTGATGCGGGCTGCGCTGGAAGCCGCACCCGCCGTGCATGAAGCCGCCGACCGCCTGGCTGACCGCGGTCATGCCGTGGTGATCGGGCGCGGGTTCAACTATGCCACTGCCAACGAGATTGCGTTGAAGATCAAAGAACTGGCGTATGTGGAAGCCGAACCGTACTCCTCTGCGGATTTCCGCCACGGACCCATTGCGCTGATCGAAACGGGTTTTCCGGTGATCATGGTGGACATTGGCGATACCATGCGGAATGAACTGGTGGCGCTGCGCGTTGAATTGCGCCGCAGGGGCGCGCAGGTTGTGTGGCTGCACGATCGCCATGCCTCGCCGGAGGGGGGTGTACACGAGTACCCCGTTGGCATTCCGGGCGGCCTGCCCGAATGGCTCACCCCGCTGGCTGCGGTGCTGCCGGGCCAGTTGCTGGCATATCACCTGGCGCGCGCCAGGGGGTTTGACCCCGACCAGCCGCGCACCATTCAAAAGGTCACGCTGACACATTAGGAGCGTTTATGAAGCAATGGATTGTCAATGCCGATGATTACGGACGCACACCGGGGGTTTCAGCCGGTATTCGTGCAGCGCACCTGCACGGGTTGGTGACTTCAACCACCAGCATGGCAAATTACGCCGCTGAGGAGGATCTGCAGCGTGCGGTAAAGGAGTGCCCGGATTTGGGGCTGGGCGTGCACCTTACCCTCACCAGCGGTTCGCCGCTGCTGCCGGCGGGGCAAATCCCGACTCTGGTGGATGGAAACGGTTGTTTCAAAAGCCTGCTGGATGCAACATTAAGCCGTGAGGCTTATGACCCGCTGCAGGTGAAAGCCGAATGGGGCGCACAGGTGGAACGTTTTACGGCCATCACCGGACACAAACCCGATCATCTGGATTCCCACCATCACTTTTCCTACTTCACCGCCGGGCTGTTTGCGGTGATGGTTGAACTGGCGGCGCACATTGGCTGCCCGGTGCGCAACCCGGTTGCCGTACTGGCAGGCAGCCAGCCGATTGGCATGCCGGAAGAACTCATCCCGGACATGCAGGCTTTCATGCTGCCCCTGCTGGAAAGGCACGGGGTGCGCTGGCCTGCTTATTTCTCGGCGACCTGGTATGACGGGGACGCCACGCTGGATGAATTGACCCGCCTAGCCTATTGCACCCCCGACGGCGTGCTTGAGGTAATGTGCCACCCGGCTTATCTGGACCAGCCGTTGTTGAACACGTCGGGGTATGCCATGCAGCGCGCCAGCGAGCTGGACATCCTCACCGACCCGCGCGCCAGGGAGATTTTGCGCCAGCGGGATATAAACCTGGCCACCTTTGCTGCCATCTGAGCGATTATTAGCGAGCGATTGCTTCTCCTTTCCTGAAGGGCGCTTCGGCGCCCTTCAGCCGTTAATCCGCAAGCCAACCTGTGCTATACTGATCGACATTCCATACCGGAGGTGTCTCCATGCAAACTTTTACACCCGAGCAGGCGGGCGTTGATGCCCAGCGTTTGAGCCGTGTTGATGCAGTTGTAAAACGTTATATCGATCAAGGCCGGATTGCCGGTGCGGTTTGCATGGCTGCCCGGCGCGGTGGGCTGTTCCTCTGCCGTGCGTACGGTGCTGCACGCCTCAAGCCGCACCAGCCCATGCAGGTGGACAGCATTTTTCGCATTTATTCGATGACCAAGATCATCGCCAGCACAGCCTTGATGATGCTGATGGAAGAAGGATTGTTTCGACTGACCGACCCGGTGCATGAGTATATTCCTTCATTTGCGAAGGTGCAGGTGGCGGCGGGTCTGGATAATATCAAGGATCTGCGCCCGCCTGCGCGCGCGATCACCATCCGCGATTTGCTCACCCACACTGCCGGCATGAGTTACGGTTTTGATGATAACGCCATTGACCGCCACTTCAGACGCACGGTGTGGGGCGCGCTGGATAAGGACCCGCTTGCCATGACCACCGAGCGCATGATCGACCTGGCGGCGGCGGTGCCGCTGGCGTTCGACCCCGGCAGCGAGTTCCGTTACAGCTTCTCAATTGACGTGGTGGGGCGGCTGGTGGAGATCTTCTCCGGCAAGCGCCTGGATGTATTCCTCAAAGAGCGCATCTTTGACCCGTTGATGATGGTGGATACCCACTTTGAACTGCCCGCTGACAAGGAACCGCGCCTGGCGGCCACGTATTTGTCAGAGCCGGGCAAACCGCTGCGTTTTGCAAAGGATAACGCCAAAGCCAACCTGTTCCCGTCAGGGTTCCATTCTGCCGGGGGTGGGCTGGTCTCCACCGCCAGTGATTACCTGACCTTCCTGCAGATGCTGCTCAACGGGGGCGGGTGGAATGGGATGCGGTTGCTGGGGCGCAAGACGATTGATCTGATGACCAGCGAGCATTTACCCGCGCATTTGAGTGTTCCGGGCAGTGATGGCAATGGGCACGGTCTGGGGGTGGCCACCATCCGCAGTCTGGCGGGTACGTGTTATTGCGGTACGGTGGGCAGTTACCGCTGGGGTGGGGCGGCCGGAACCAAGTTCTGGGTGGACCCTGCCGAGCAACTGGCGGCTGTGTTTATGATCCAGACCTTCCCTGGCGAGGCCACCCAGGCGTGGATTGATTTCACCAATGTGATTTACGGCGCGCTGGAATAAGGTTTCGCTTTCC
>DAOUGC010000263.1:0-17756 GCA_034429695.1 Levilinea sp. | reverse complement strand
CGAATGGCACGAAACGACGAATTACACGAATTATTTTCATCACAAGAGACGATGTTTGCTGTGGAGTGGGCTGATGCTTTTCTCAGCCCACCGTTTTTATGGATAAATCGGTGTGTCTCACTCAAACGTCGGGTTGGAAGTACACCCACCCGACCTACGTGATGCAGTTCGCCGTAAGGTGGGTTCGATTTTGAACCCACCGTTTTTTTATGTATAAAGCGGTGTGCCTCACTCAAACGTCGGGTTGGAAGGACACCAACCCGACCTACGTGATGCAGTTCGCCGTAGGGTGGGTTCGATTTTGAACCCACCATTTTTTATGGATAAAGCGACGGGTGGTTTATCCGATTCAAAACATTTCGTGTCATTCGATTCTTCGTGTCATTCGTGTTCGTTTTCCCTCACCCACCGTTTCCAGCTCGCAATCTTCGCCGGTCGGAGGAAAGATTTAACACGAATGGCACGAAACGACGAATTACACGAATTATTTTCATCACAAGAGACGATGTTTGCTGTGGAGTGGGCTGATGCTTTTCTCAGCCCACCGTTTTTTATGGATAAATCGGTGTGTCTCACTCAAACATCGGGGTGGAAGTACACCCACCCGACCTACTAGCTACCGTTCTTCACCGAAGTGATACTCCAGGTAATCACCCAGCGGCTGATACCCGATTGCCTGATAAATCTTGTTTGAGGTCGGGTTTGCCAGATCAGTAAACAGGGTGATGAACTGCCTGCCGCCGTCCAGCAGCGCCTGGCTGAGCTGCGCCACGCACGCGCTGGCATACCCATGCCCGCGCAACTCAGGTGGAGTGTACACCATCGAGATGGTAACGCTGTGCGCCGTGGGCCTTGTCTTGCCCGCCATGGAGACCACCCGGCCTTTCACCTCCCACACAAACAGATCCGGCAGGCGCAACACCGTGGTTCGGTACGCCTCCTCCGCGTCATTCACCCCCAGCGCCTCGACATTAAATTCGTTCATCCAGGCTGCCAGTACATCCAGGTCCTCCTGCCGTGCAGGCCTTAAAACCCCTGTCCCGCAACGCGGCATGATCACCCTGCGCAGTTCGTAAACGCGCTCCTCGCGGTGCAACCGCGCCTCAAGGCCACAGCGTTCCGCCCATTTGGACGCAAACAGCCCGGCTTCACGCGAGGGTCCCAGCACACCCGGCAGATATATTTTTGCTTGCTGCAGATAATCCGCCAGAGCATCCAGCGCCGGCTCGACATCATCCACCAGCGCGGTGATGATCAGATTGTAAGGCGGGGTCATCAACACCGCCAGGGCTGGCTGGTCGCCTGCCATCACCGCTGCCAGAAATGGCCGGTTGTCTTCTCCAACGGGCATTGCGCGGAGGCGTTCCCCAAGACCTAGCGGTAGATTATTGAACGCCTCGTTTTGTTTCAGATGCGCTCCGACGCCCTCCAAAAATTCGCCGCCGTGGCGGTACGCAACCACCCGGCAGCCGTCATGCACCGGGGTCATTCGCGCCGGCCTGCCTTCAGGGTGGCCTGCAGCGCGGTGAGTTCATCAAACTTGCCCGCCGCCGCCAGCCGCGCCTGCTCTGCCCATGTTGCGGGGTTGGCAATGCGAATCTTGCCCGCCAAAATCTCACGCAAGCGCTCCTCAGAGGTATCCGCCAGGCTGGCAAAACTGGAAATGCCCGCCGACTGCAGCACCCCGGAGATCTTCGGGCCGATGCCCTCGATGAGGGTCAGATCATCCACCCGATCCTCCTCGCGCACCGGTTCAGTGGTCACGGTTTGCGCCACGCTTGTGCTCAACGTGATCACTACCTCATCCTGGCGTTGTATCTGCGGTGGTTCCTGTGGTTCAACCACCGGCAGGGTTTGCCTGACCGGCTGACTCTGCAAGGCTTCGTTCCGCCGGGCATAATGGCGCCGGATCAGCCATACCAGAAAGGCGATAAACAGCGGCGGCACAATCAACAATAACCCGATGGTCGCCGGGGTTAGCTGGCTGGTTTCTTTTCTGTGTTTTGCCATCGTTTTTTCCCTCCTCATTGCAGGGCTTTTGGATGCCCTGACCCTGCTTTTAATTACCCTGCTCTTATTATAGGGAAGAAGGGATGCATTTTCCAACAGCACTTTCAGGAGGATTTTCAGAATGGTTTCCATGAGTCATTTCTCCGGGAGCATTCATGTCCCTGATGAAAATTTCCCCGATCCGGAAATCCGGGTCGGGGAAGACCAAAGATTCAAACAACAGCGTATGCGTTCATCGGCACAATCATTGGCCCAGACCGGAACCTGCGCCAATCGCAATAAAAATAACCATCAGAATGATATAGATGACCCCAACAACAGCACTGATGATGAATTGCGCCACAAAGTAATGCCCCCACACGGTGAAGGCACGCTGGATGAAACTGTTGCTCAGCAATCCGGTTTTGGGCAACTCAGCCAGGCGCGCCAGCAGCCCCGGGTTGAGCCCCGGTGTTGCAATTGCCGCTGATGAACCGGGGATCTTGCCGCGCTCCAGTTCCTGAATTTGCAGCTTTTGCATTTTATTCTGGTTTTCCAGCTCAGACAGCCGGTCTTCCAGTTCCTGCAGATAATCGATTAATTCTGACTGCGAACGAAACTGCATGATGGGTCCGGGCATGAGACCTCCTTATGGGGCGCAAAAACGAAAGATTATAGAAATTCTTCCGCGTAATCGCACGCCACCAGATGCCCCGGCACAAGTTCACGCAATTCGGGCTCTTTCTCAGCGCAACTGGGACGCGCATACGGGCAGCGCGGGTGAAAACGGCAGCCAGACGGCGGCTTCAACGGTGAAGGCACATCCCCCGGCAAAATGATGCGCTCGCGTTTGAGGCGCGGGTTCGGAATGGGAATGGCGCTCATCAGAGCACGTGTATAAGGGTGCAATTGTCGTGCGAAGAGTTCATCCCGCGAGGCAAGTTCCACAATTTTGCCCAGGTACATCACCGCCACGCGGTCTGATATGTGTTCCACCACCGCCAGGTTGTGCGCCACAAACAGATAGGTCAGGCCAAAATCTCGTTGCAATTTCCGCAAAATATTCAGCACCTGCGCCTGAATGGATACATCCAGCGCAGAGACGGGTTCATCCAGCACGATAAACTTGGGATTGAGCACCAGCGCCCTGGCAATGCCGATGCGCTGACGCTGCCCACCGGAAAACTCGTGCGGGTAACGCATGGCGTGGTAGTCTTCCAGCCCGACGCGCTTCAAAGCCTCCAGCACGCGCTCAAAACGTTCCTGCCCGTTGCCGATGCCGTGCACCACCAGGCCCTCAGCGATTGATTCACCAATCGGCAGGCGCGGGTCCAGCGACGAGTAAGGGTCTTGAAACACGATCTGCATCTTGCTGCGCACGCGCTTCATGTCCTTGCCGCGCAGTGTGAACATATCATCACCGTCAAACCAAACCTGCCCACTGGTAGGCTCGGTCAACCCCATCAGGGTGTGCCCAACGGTGGTCTTGCCGCAGCCCGATTCCCCCACCAGGCCCAGGGTTTCACCCTGTTTAATGGTGAAGCTCACGCCGTCCACGGCTTTTACGTTTGCCACCACCCGGCGCAGCACACCGCCGCGCACAGGGTAATATTTCACCAGATTTTCCACCCGCAGGAGTTCGCTCGCGCCTGTCGTTGGTGTTGCTTGCATGGTCTCTGTCATCGCGGCTCTCCTCAGTTCTTCCGTAAGGGGGCGACATGCCCTTCAGCATCCTGATACAGCCAGCAGCGCACCCTGTGCTCCGGTTTGATCTCCACCAGCGGCGGCTCCACCCTGGCGCAAATTTCGCAGTCGTAGCGCACCCGCGCCTCGCAGCGCGGCGCAAAGCGGCAGCCGACTGGCAGGTCAATCAGGTTGGGGACGCTGCCGGGAATGGTATCCAGTTCTTCCTTCACCTCGTTCAACACCGGCACCGACGCGATCAAACCCTGGGTGTAGGGGTGCAGCGGGTCGGCGAAAAGTTCATCCACAGGCGCTTCTTCAATGATGCGCCCGGCATACATCACCGCCACGCGGTCTGCCATCTCGGCGATGACCCCCAGGTCGTGGGTGATCAGGATCACCGCGGTGTGCATCTTGTGCTGCAGGTCTCGCATCAGGTCCAGGATCTGCGCCTGAATGGTTACGTCCAGCGCGGTGGTGGGCTCGTCGGCAATCAACAGGCGCGGGTTCAATGCCAGCGCCATGGCGATCATCACACGCTGCGCCTGCCCGCCAGACATCTCGTGCGGGTAAGCGTCGGCTTTGCTGGCTGCGTCTGGAATACCCACCAGTTGCAACAGCTCAATGGTGCGCTCCAGCGCCTGTTTTTTATCCAGGTTGGAATGGATCTTGAACACCTCGGTGATCTGCTCACCGACGGTGAACACCGGGTTCAGGCTGTTCTGGGGTTGCTGGAAGATCATCGAGATGCTGTTGCCGCGCACATTCATCATGTCGCGCTCGCTCATGGTCAACAGATCGCGCCCTTCAAACAGGATGCGCCCCTCTTCGATCCTGCCCGGTGCATCCACCAGACCCAGGATGGAGAACGATGTGACGCTCTTGCCGCAGCCCGACTCACCCACCAGACCCAGCACCTCGCCGCGGTTGACGTGAAAGTCCACACCGTCCACCGCTTTAACCACACCCTTCTCGGTGTGGAAGTATGTTTTTAGTCCCTGCACCTGCAATAAAGGAATACCGGTTTGATCACTCATATTCTTCTCTCCTCTATTGATGCAGGCGCGGGTCAATGGCATCGCGCAGGCCGTCGCCCAGCAGGTTGAATGCCAGCACGGTGACCATGATGGCGATGCCGGGGAAGAACACCAGATGCGGCGCTGAGAACACATTATTACGCTCAGAGCCCAGCATGGTTCCCCATTCGGGCATGGGCGGTTGTGCGCCCAACCCCAGGAAGGACAACGCCGCCGTCTCCAGGATGGCGCCGGCAATGCCCAGCGTACCCTGCACAATCAACGGAGGGATGGCATTGGGCAGCACGCGGTTGAACAGCACGTGCAGCGTGCTGGCGCCCAGAGCTTTGCTTGCCAGCACATAGGGCGTCTCTTTGACCGACAGCACACTGGCGCGCACCACGCGTGCATATACCGGGATGGAAACAATGGCAATGGCAAGCAGGGCATTTTCAATACCCCTGCCCAACACTGAAACAATGGTGATTGCCAGCAGCAAGGATGGGAATGCCATGAGCACATCCAAAATGCGCATGATCAGGTTATCCACCCAGCCGCCCATATAACCGGCCAGAGCGCCCAGCAGCGTGCCCACCACAATGGCAAAGGTAACCGCGGCAATACCCACCGTCAAAGAGACGCGGGTTCCGTAGATCACGCGGCTGAAAACATCGCGCACATTACCGTCAATACCCATGATGTGTTGCGGCTGATCCTTGGGACAGCCCAACAGGTGAATACAAGGCGCGGCACGTTTCTGCACGTCTTCAACGCCAATCAAAACCTTGGTTGGCTCATACGGCGCAATGATTGGAGCAAATATGGCCACCAGGATTAAAAACAGCAGAATGGTGAACCCCGCCACAGCGCTGCGTTGTTTAAGGATGCGGCGCAACGTGAGCCGCCACAGGCTGTTGGCGCGGTAATCATTGACACGGGTTGTGTCCAGGGTTGCGGTTCCAGATGCCATGTCGCTCACTCCAATCGAATTCGCGGGTCAATCAATACATACGAAAGATCGACCAGCAGGTTGACCCCCACATAAATGACGGCGATCACCACGGTAAAGGCCTGGATGATGGGGAAATCGCGGGCAGTGATGGCTTCAAACAGGATGCGCCCCACCCCCGACAACCCAAAAATGGTCTCGGTTAAAACCGCGCCGGCGAACAGCACGCCCACCTCGATGCCTATGATGGTGATCACCGGCAGCAGCGCGTTTTTAAATGCATGTTTGAGGATCACCACGTTGCTGCGCAGGCCCTTGGCTTTTGCCGTGCGGATGTAGTCGAGCTTCATCACTTCAAGCAGGCTGGAGCGGGTCATGCGCGCGATGATCGCCAGGGGAATGGTGGAAAGCGCAACGGCGGGCAGCAGCAGATGCTTCAAAGCATCACCAAATACTTCCCAGTCGCCGGTGATGACCGAGTTAAACAGGAAAAAGTTGGATATAAATTCGGCCGCACCTGCGAAAAAAGTATCCTCCGCCAACTGCCAGTTCCAAACCTCGTAAAAGGGGATGGAGGTCAGCCCGGCAGTAAGACGGCCCGAAGGGGGCAGCCAGAAGGGGGTTCCTTTTAACATCACTGCAAAAAGGTATGCCAGCATCAGCCCCAACCAATACACTGGCATGGAAACGCCCACGTTTGCCCCCACCATGGTGACCACGTCCCACACGGAATTGCGCTTTACTGCAGAAAGCACTCCTGCCGGAATGCCGATGGCAACCGCAATAATCAGCGCAAACATGCCCAGTTCCATGGTGGTGGGCAGGCGGTCGATCAATATCTGGGTGATGGGCAGGCTGAAGCGGATCGACTCGCCAAAGTCGCCGCGCACAATCTTGCCCATGTAAATGACAAACTGCGTCCAGATGGGCTTGTCCAGACCCTGCTCGCGGTTAAAACGCTCACAAACCTCGGCTGTGGCTTTTTCTCCGAGCATGGCCCGGCAAGGGTCGCCAGGGATCAGGCGCGCCAGCGTAAACGTGACCAGAAGAATACCAACGATCACGGGAATTGCCAGCAACAGCCTGCGTATGGTGTATTGAACCATGGCATCCTCACAACTACAAAAAATTTTTTAACGCCGGGTGTAACGAAGTGCTGGGATGTGGAAATGATATCAAAATTTTTGAAACGGCGCGGGAGGGAGTCCCACCCGCGCCGTATTTCACGCTATTGCCTGTATTTCCGGGTCAGGATTAGTCGTTCATCAGGCCGAACAGGTAGGCCGGGTACTCAAACGCGCCGGTGTTGCCCTTGTGGTTCGGGTCGGCGGCGTTCACACCAGCCGAGAAGGAAGCCACAACATCATTGGCATCCAACCATGAACCATCATGGAACTGAACGTGCTGGCGCAGATTGAAGGTGAACTCGGTCACATCCTCGTTGGCTTCCCAGCTCTCAGCCAGGGCAGCCACGGCTTCGCCGTCCTTGTTGTAGACCAGCAAACCTTCCAGCGCCTGGCGGCAGGCCGCCAGTGATTCGCCGTCGGTCTCGTCGGTGCAGAACAGGCTGATCGGTTCGGCATTCTGCATGTAAACCACGGTGTCGCCTTCGGCGGGCTTCATCAGGCTCAGCAGTGAAGGACCAAACGGAGGCACGTGCGCACCTTCCAGATTGGCAAGTGAAGCATAGCCAACCGAGGAGTGCGAGACGGGGATGACGGGCACGTTATCCAGAACAGCCTGGTTGGCCTGGGTGTACAGGTCACCGGGATCAACCATGGTGGCAGCCTGTTCCAAAATCTCGTAGATTTCGGGGTAGGCATTGCCGAACTGCAACTGGTTGCGCGAGAAGTGGAAATCCAGGAAGTTGGTGATGTGCATGTAGTCGGCGCCCCAACCCAGCAGGTGGATGCCGTCCAGGCGGCCATTGGTGGCCTCGTCAATGAATTCACCGGTTTCCATAACCACAACTTCGGCGTCGATGTTGAGGTTTTCTTTCAACTGGGTCTGAACTTCAACGGCAACGTCAGCCGGATTGGCCAGGTAGCCGCGAGCCACATCGCGATAGTAGATGGTGGTGGAGAAGCCATCGGGGAAACCGGCTTCAGCCAGCATGGCCTTGGCAGCTTCGGGGTCAAAAGCATACCATTCGGGGCCATCGCAACCAAACGGAACATCGCACGGGGTAAAGCTGTGGGCAACCAGCGAGCCTTCGGGCATGAAGTTGTCCACGATGCGCTGGCGGTCAATGCCCATGGCAATGGCTTTGCGCACTTCCACCTTGTCAAACGGCTCAAAGGTGTTGGTGAAACCCAGGTAGAAGATGTTGGGGTTCGCCTGGGGGATCAGCTTCAAATTGGCGTCGGCTTCCACGGTGGCGAAATCTTCGGGGCCAAGGTTGGTGATCATGTGCGCGGTGCCGGCCTGCAGCTCGGTCAGGCGGCCAGCAGATTCCGTCGCCCAGCGAATGACGGCTTTCTCGGTCAGGGCTTTCTCACCCCAGTACTGCGGGAAGGCCACAAAATTCACGCTGTCACCGCGTTCCCATGAAGACAGTTTGTAGGGACCAGTACCAATGGGGGCAGCCAGGATGTCACCCGTGCCGCCGGTGCTGTCCAAATATTCCTTCGGCTGAATGGCAAAAGGCTCAAAAGCGGCCTTGGCAAGGAAAGCCGGGTCGGGCTTGCACAGGGTGAAACGCACGGTGTAGCGGTCCACGGCAGCAATTTCCTTGATGAAATCGCCTTCACCGCACTCTGAGTTGGTAACCACCATGGGCTCAATTTCGCCGGTGGGTTCGGGTTCGCCGAAGCTTTCTTCGACAGCGGGTTCTTCGGCCGCGGGCGCCGCGGGCTGGCAGGCGGCCAGCATCATGCTGGCGAGCAGCAATGCGGCAAGGATCGCGTAAAACGACTTGGACTTCATTCTTCTTCCTCCTATGAGAATCTGGTAAAACCAGGGAGTGAGCCGTCTCCTCCACGGAAACGGTCGTCACGGCCTTTCTTGGGACCCCAAACATTAAGAAAAGTTAAATTTTTATTTTACACATTAACAACGATTTGTCCAGATGGAAATCAATTTAAAATCATTTTTGCATCTGACATTAATCACCCTTGGCAAATCGTCAATGTGTGACGTTTGTCATTCCATTCACTATATACAGACCTGCTTAAAACACAATTAAAAAGTCGGCCCTTTGGGAGACAAATTGACCTTCAATACCCCCATCCCGCCCGGTTTTCACCACGGGGGTGATAAAATTAGTCCGCTTTCGATGATGGTTAAACGTACCACGCCCGTTTTTACACTTCGCAGGGCCACCGTTGACGATATTGCCGGCATGGTCGATCTGGTTCTACGCGTGCGTCGCCCCTCCACCCTGGCGCATTACCCCACCACCGCTGATATTGAAGAATTGAGCGGCCAGCCGGAAACCCTGGCACACGCCGTTGTGTGCCTGCGCGGCAAACAGATGGCCGGGTTTGCATGGCTGCACCCGCAATACGGCAACCTGACCTTTGATTGGGACGCCACCCTGGGCGGAACTCCGGCGCTCGAAATGCTCAACTGGGCAATTCGCACCGCCAAAAAGTTATCCACCTCTGCCGAAGAACTGATCCTGTCGGTTGGCTGCCGCCAGAGCGCCGCAGCCCGCCGCGCCGTGCTGCAGCAGGCCGGCTTTCAACCCGGCCCCGATTTCACCCTGCACTTCACCGCCCGCCCCACCGTTGCCCCTCCCATGCCCCCGCCGCCTGGCTACAGTGTACGCCTGTTCGCCGGCCCGGCTGAGATCCCCGCTTGCGTGGAAGTGCACCGTGCCGCCTTTGACAGTGACGAGATGACCAGCGAATATTTCCAGGCCATGCTCGCCACCTCAGCTTACGACCCGCAACTGCACCTGGTGGTTGCCGCCCCCGACGGTTCACTGGCCGGTTACTGCCTGGCCGGGCTGGAACCAGCCACCCGGGGGGCAGGCGACCTCAGCGAAGCCCACACCGACCCTGTGGCTGTGCACCCGCTCCATCAGGGGCGCGGGCTGGCGCGCTGCCTGCTTTCCAACGCGCTGCACCTGCTGCACCAGCGCGGGGTTCAAAGGGTGCACCTTGGAACTGCCGGAGACAACCTGCCCATGCAACATGCCGCGCTGGCGGCAGGCTTTGAAGAAACCGACCGCACCATTTTTTATGAGCGAGAGAGTTGATCGCGTGCTTGCTGTCGCCCATCAAAATATTCTGTTCAGGCGTATTTCACAACGGACAAAACCATGAAACCCTACCGCACCTCCCTGCTGTTTCGTATCCTGCTGACGCTGGCTGTTCTGGCGTCATCGTCCCTGGCGTGTGGTCTGCTCGAAGACGAGACCACCGGCTATGAAGACCTCGAAAACTCCCAGGATGAGTATTTTGATGATGCTTTTGACGGGGATGAAGAGGCAAGCAGCCAAACCAGTGAAGATGAGCCGGTTGCACCACCCTCAACCGGCGAAACAGCCGTCTGGACCGTCCTGATGTACCAGGATGCCGATGACAACGTGCTGGAAGAGGACATCTTCATGGATCTCAACGAGGCTGAGCGCATCGGCTCCACCGGCGAAGTGATCCTGATCGCCCAGATGGACCGCTACGACGGCGGATTTGAGGGAGAAGATGAGGTCACCGGCGCGGTGCGTTACGTGCTGACCCAGGATGACGACCTGGAGGTGATCAACTCGGATGAAGTTGAGGATCTGGGCGAAATCAACATGGCGGACGGCGAAGAGCTGACCGCTTTTCTGGTATGGGGCATGCAAAACTATCCCGCCGAACACTACGCCGTGATCCTGTCGGACCACGGAACCGGCTGGCCCGGCGGCTGGACCGACCCCGAACCCGAAAACGACCCGGACGAAACCGAGATCGACGGCTTTGACGACATGCTCTACCTGCCGGAATTGCAACAAGCCCTGCATAACGCGCTCGATGAAACCGGCGTTGACAAGTTCGACCTGGTGGGTTTTGACGCCTGCCTGATGGGCAGCCTTGAGGTGTTTGCCGCGCTGGAGCCTGTCGCCGATTACGCCGTTGCCTCCCAGGAAACCGAGCCTTCCATGGGCTGGGCGTATGCATCCTTCCTGGATGCACTCACTTCGCGTCCCAATATGAGTGGCGAAGAACTGGCGGAACTGGTGGTGGACACCTACATCGACCAGGATACGCTGATCATAGACCCGGAGGCGCGCGCCACATACCTGGAGCGCGTCTACGACACCGATGAGGACATCAGCCCTGAGGAACTGGCCGCCGAGGAAAACCGCACGGTTACACTGACCGCGGTTGACCTGGCGCAGATCCCGGCAGTGATGCAGGCGCTGGACGATCTGGCGGACGCCATGAGCGGCATCAATCAAAAGATGGTTGCCCGCGCGCGCAGCCGCACGCAGTCTTTTGAATCAGTCTTTGGCGACGATTACCCCTCCCCCTATCTGGATCTGGGGCACTTTGCCAAGCTGATGAAAAAGGAAAGCACATCCCCAAAGGTTGCTGACGCCTCCGATGCACTGCGCATCGCCATTGACAACGCCGTGATCGCCGAAAAACACGGCGAGGAAAAACAGGGCGCCACGGGCATCTCCATCTACTTCCCCGATTCCGACCTGTTCGAGACCGAAGGATCAGACTACGAAACCTACAACCGCATCGCCAGCACCTTTGCCGATGCTTCCCTGTGGGATGATTTCCTGACCACGCACTACACCGGCGCCGAACTGGTACAGAACAGCCAGCCTGCCCCTGAACGCATTGTGGCGCCCGGCAGGACCGAGTTGTCCATGCAGCCGCTGCAGACCGATACCGACGGGATTGTCCCCGGCGAGACTGCCACCCTCTCCACCCTGATCACCGGTGAGAATATCGCTTACATCTACATATTTACCGGCCTGTGGAGCGATGACGGCGAGAGCATCCAGATCATTGACGTGGATTACCTCGATTCAGAGGTGGTACTGGAGGAGGACGGCGTTTTTTATCCTGACTGGGAATCGGAAGGCGAGATCGAGATCGAATTCGACTGGGAACCGCTTCAATATTTCATTGACGACGGCAGCGACTACGCCGCTGCGCTGCTCTCACCCGACACTTTTGGTGAGGGCACCGCCGATACGCTCTACACGGTGGACGGCATTTATCACTTTGCCAGCAGCGAACCTGACCGCTTCGCGCGCCTGTACTTCAATGCCGACGGCGAACTGGTGCAGGTAATGGCTTTCAATGACCTGAGCGATACCGGCCCCATGCGCGAACTGACCCCCGACGATGGTGACCAATTCACCGTGCTGGACCAGTGGATTGAGACCGGCGCTGAAGATGAGGAAATGTACTACGCCACCAGCGAGGGACAGACCATCACCTTTGGCGATACCCCGTGGACGTTCGTGGAGGATTACGGTCCATCGGGCGAGTACGTGGTGGGCTTTATCGTGGAAGATATGGACGGCAACCAGTACGAGGAATACACCTCCATCTGGGTGGAATAGCCGTCAACCGCGTTTGCAGACCCCCGGGCTGTCCACATAAACATCTGGACAGCCCTTTTTGTTTGCGACAGGCGCGCCCTGCACCTGCTATAATCAGCACATGCCCACACCAACCTCACTGCAAAACTTCTGGACTGCCTACCTGGCCAGCCTGCCGGGTGATCACCCCCACCACAGCCGCGCACTGCCCCAGCACTGGGCATTTGGCGACAGCCCTGAACTGGCGGATGAACTGCTGGCGCTGGTGCTTTCCGGCCTTAAAACCGGAACCTGCACCACGCTGGAAACCTTTGCGCGCGAAGGTGAACCCGTGCCCCAACCAGGGGACTTGAGCATTGTGCTCGACGGCGCGGACCGCCCCGCCTGCCTGATCGAGACCATCCGGTTGGAAGTTCACATGATGGACGAGGTTGGCGATGAATTTGCCGCATCTGAGGGCGAGGGCGACCGCACCTACGCCTACTGGCGCGAAGCCCACATGACCTTCTTCACACGGGACTTTGCCCGCCGCGGACAGGTCTTTGACCCAACGGCTGAGCCGCTGGCCTGCGAGACTTTCCGGCTGTTGTTCTGGCTGCCGCCCGAAAACCGCCCGTAATGGGATTTTCACAGGAGGGGAACACATGGCGCAGAGCATGGCGCAAAAATTACAACTAAAAACCGGCCAGCCCGTGGTGTTGATCAACCCGCCGCAGGAAATGCTGCCGTTTCTGCAAAGTCAATTGCCCCAAAACCCGGCAAGCACCGCCGATACCCCCACGATTGACGCCGCCGCCATAATCTTTCTGCGCAGCCGTGCCGATGTGCAGGAAAATTTGCCAGGGATGCTTGCGAGCCTGACAGCGGAAACACTGCTGTGGCTGGCTTATCCCAAAGGAGGCGCAGCAGATATCAATCGCGACTCGTTATGGGAGCTGGTTCAACCCATGAACCTGCGCCCTGTGCGGCAGATCGCGCTCGATGCAACCTGGTCGGCGCTGCGCTTCCGTCTGGAACCACCCGGCTAACCCGGCTTTTCCTCCCCCAACGGGTCAATCCCCCCTGTCTCAACCACCTGCACTTGCCGCACCGGCAGCAGGCGCCGCAGCGCCATCACCGCCAGCGCCGCCCACGGCATGGTGATCATCTGGCTGACGGTCATCATGCGCAGGGTTTCGTGCAGCGCCTGCCGGTTGAATTCGGCATTGGTCACCACCCCGTCTGCCACCGCCATGCTGACCCCACCCAGCGCCTTGAGAAAGATAAACCACAGCACAAACCCGATCATGTTGATGCTGACAAACAGCACCAACCAGCGCAACAACCCGTTTTTCATCCATCGAAAGAACGCGTATCCCAGCACCGTGAAGGCGGCCAACATCACGGCCGGCAGGAACAGCAGCGCCAGTTCAGGGTCCAGCGGGGCGCGCCCCATCCCTACCGGCAGCAACCATGCCACTCCCTGAGCCGCAGCCACGCCCACCACGCAGTACAGCGGGCCATACGCCAGCATGGTGAACAATAAAATGCGCACGATGCGCGGTTGTGGTTTGATCATTGCCGTACTATGCATCCCCCATCTCCTGAATTTCAGCCTGACCCGCCGCGGCGCGCGGGCGCAATGCGCCCAGCACCACCAGCACCCCCAGCACAATCAACACTGCCGCAGCGTAAAACAGGAGGCGGGGCGACTCGCCAAAGAACACAAAACCCTGCACACCGGCAAAGATCGGTTGGGTCAGGTTGGTTACACTGACCACCTGCCCCCTGAAATGTTTGAGCGACTGGTTGAGAATGGTGTGCCCGAACACCGTTGGGATGATCCCCAACCCCAGAATGTACAATATGTTGGGCAGCGTGTACGCCTTGATCGGGTTGATGAAGAATGCAGCGCACAGCAGGCAAATCAGCCCGGCGGTGGCATACAACGGAACCATGTACTCCCACAAACCCAGCCGCGCGCCGTTTTTGCGCCCAAGCGCCAGGTAAGCCGCGAAAGCCAGCATCGAGCCAAAACAGATCAGATCCCCCCTGAAGCCTGAACGCGACAGATTGAGGTTGGAACCGGTCAGGATCACCAGCCCGGCCAGGGTGAGCAACGTACCCAGCACTTCACGGCGGGTGATGCGCTCCCGAAACACCAGCCAGACAAAGAACGGCATCGCCACCGGGGTCAGGTTGGCGATCAGGCTGGCGTTTGCCACCTGCGTCAGGCGCGCTCCGATCACCCAGCTCATGAAATGCACCGCCAGCAGGGCAGCCGGAGGCACGCTCCACAGGTATTGCCGCCACCCGTAACCGCCCGCCCGCGCCGAGCGGCGCACATCCCTGAGGAAAAGCGGCAACAGCACCACCGCCGCCACCAGCAGGCGGCAGGCGGCCACCAGCAGCGGGTGCTCGTCGCTGGCTTTGATCATGATCACTGCCGTGGAACCGCACATCACCCCAAAGATCAACAGCAAAAAGCACGGCAAATTACCCCCTGCAAATGATTTTCCGGTGTCCATCACGCTCATGGGTTGATTGTAACCCAGCGCCGGTGGGATACAACCCGGGAAAAACCACCCCCGGCCCAAAAATTTTGAATCCTGCCGTCGTTTATGGCATAATCATCTGTCTGGCTTGCGCAGCACAGGCTGCGCCTTCGTGTTAGGATCTGTATGGAGGAAAACATGACCAGTCAATCAGCTTCCGATCAACCCAGCATCAGCCGGCCGCACATACCGGGCTACGGCATCCCCGAAACAGAAGAAGGAACCCTGCCGTGGTCGTATGTGGGTGAGCGGCTGAAAGAGTCACCGGCTTACTGGGTGTGCACCGTGGACGCGCAAAACCGGCCACATGCCATCCCCATCTGGGGTGCATGGGTGGACGGTGTGTTGTATCTCGAAGTCGGCTCGCCCGACACCGCCAAGGTGCGTAACATGAAACGCAACCCCAATGTATCCGTGCATCTGGATGACTCAACCCGTGTGGTCACCATCATGGGCGAAGTGCGGGAGGTAATCCCTGACGCTGAACTGGGGCAAAAGCTCTCCGACGAAATGCGGCGCAAATACGCCCCCGGATACGAACCAGGCCCCGATTCCTGGAACCAGGGCGGCATGTGGGCGCTCATCCCGCGCATTGCCTTCGCATGGACCACCTTCCCGGGTGACGCCACGCGCTATCGGTTTGAGTAAAGACAGTTCATAAAAACAGTGGACACTCGTTTGAGTGTCCACTGCTCGTTTTACATCCCCTGCTGCTTTTTCTTCAGTCTTTCGGTGAAACGTGCCACGTCAATAATAAAACGCTCGTGCTCGCCCTCACCAATCTGCTCCACCTCGTCCCAGGCTTCCACTTTGAAGCGCAGGCGGCGGCCATCCACTTCGAGCAGTTCAGCGCGGATGCGCACCTGCATGTCCACCGGCGTGGCCCCCAGGTGGCGCACATTCACCAGCGTTCCAACCGTGGTCTGCCCCTCAGCCAGCTCGGGTAGCACGCACTCGTGCGCGGTGCGCTCCATCCATGCGATCATGCGCGGGGTGGCGAACACCGGCGGCAGGCTGTCGCCAGCACCGCTGCGCGCCGTCTCGCTCTCCTGAACGGTCAGCGTCTTTTCACCCACCATTCCAACCTGTATGCTCATCTTTCCTCCCTGTCCATCATTTTACGGAATATACCAGATCTTTACACCCTGGATCTGCTCACCCGAAGCCGCCACGTAACGGCCGTCGTTTGAATACGCCAGCGCCGTCTGCCCGGTCAACCGGTGAAGTTGCTGCCCGGTGTTCGGGTTCCAGAAGAAAACCTCACCGCTCTGATCGGTGGAGACCAGCATGGTACCATCCGGCGAAAATGCCAGCCCACGCACCACATCAGTGTGCATGCTGCTCATCTCAACAAATGAACGCCCAACCAGATCGTAGATCTTGACGCGGTGATCCATGGTTCCGATCGCCAGACGTTTGCTGTCCGGCGAGAAGCTGATTACCTCAGCCCAGGCCTCATAGCCAAAGCTGAGCATATCCACTTCACTGCCATCACTCGACCAAATGTGTACAGGACCATCCCACACTGCAGCCGCCAGGTGGCTGCCATCCGGCGACCAGGCTACATCCACACCCCAGCTTTCCAGTGTAACACGGCGCGTTTCTGCGCCGCTGGCTGCGTCCCACACAATCATGGTGTTATCGTCGCCAGCAGACGCCAGCTTTGTCCCATCCGGAGAGAACTCCACCGTCTGCACAAAACCGGTGTGCCCCGCCAGTTCGCGCCGGGTCCAACCGTCCACCGTCCAGATGTCAACACTGGTGTCCCAGCTTCCGGCAGCCAGACTGCGGCCGTCCGGCGAAAAGGACAACCCGGTGATGATGTTTTCATACGGTCCCAGTTCAGCCAGCATGGTCATGGTTTGCATGTCCCACACTTCGATGGTGTGTTCCAACCCGATGGCGATCATGCGGTTGTCTGGCGAGATGGCAATGGAATGATTGTCGGTTTTGGGTGCAAGATGCGCCAGTTGGGTCAGGGCGCCCAGGTTTTGCGTGTTGATCACCTGCGCGCTGGCGGGCAATGCCGGCAGCGTGGCTGTGGGCGTCAGCGTGGGTGCGGGGGTCAGCGCCAGGGCTTCATCCGCGCTGGTGGCCACGCCCCAACGCAGGCGCGCGCCAGGAACGGGCAGGGTAAAAGTACGCCCATCCAGATAAACCACCTGCATGGGATCATCCAGTTCCTTGCCGGTGATCACCACCAGGCTGCCGTCCTTCGCCCACAGGGAGTTCAACGGCTGGAAGCCAATGAACTTCACAATCTGGCGATTATTAAAGTCAGAAGGAGTGGAACTGATCAGCGAAGTTGATCCCATGGGTCCTGCGAAGTACAACAAACGTCCGTCGGCATGCACGTACGGCGCAGTGAACAAATCCGGCGAACCGTTCCAGTTTGGCTCGGGTGACAGGCGTGTGACTGCCCCGCTTGCCCAGTCGATCTTCCAAAAACCAGGCTCTCCGTACGCCAGCCAGTCGGACGCCAGGTAAAAACTGCCGCTTTGCGGGTCACTGGCAACGTCACAACACATCCATAGATCCGGCCGGATCATCTCGCCGCCGTTTAAGGGCAGGATTCCCACTGCTGCGCCCTCATAAAGCTGTATACGCACCCCCAGATACTGCCCATCCGGCGACCAGAAGGACGGCATCAGGGCGCGGAAGGACTTCATGTTCTCACGTTGATCCGTGATTAACACCCGATCTTCGCGCGTTTCAACGTTGAGCAAATGAACACCATTCATATTGTAGGCAATCTGCCTGCCATCCAGCGACCATAACGGTTCGCTGATGATTTGCATGCCCCCCTGTGAATCTCCGTTGGAAAGATCGGGGCCATCCACCACGATCTGCTCACCACTGCCGTCTGGCTGGGCGATGATCAGGTCGTTGTTATATACAAACACCAGACGCCCATCCACCGGGTTGACATCGAAAACCGGGTCAATGGGATGCCCGATTACCGGATGAGCGGATCCACCATTCATCTCGATCCGCCACAATTGGCCTTCACTCCAGGGTCCACCGCCAGATAAAAAGTAAAGCGGGGCGGGTAAAACACGCGGCACGGCTGTGGCAGTGGCTGTGGGCTGCAGCAG
>DAOUGC010000262.1:0-8307 GCA_034429695.1 Levilinea sp. | reverse complement strand
CGCGTTTGAGACGCCCATGAAAGTACGGTTCACGGGATGTATTTTACCTTATAGAGGATCAGCATTTCAATGAGGGAAATACCCTACTCAAGCAGGATGTCAAAATCCCCATACTGGATGCCCGTGGGAGCTCCCAGATGAATATCATACCTGAAACGGCGGTGAAGTAAAAGCGCCATTAACCGGGCTGCGTTGAGAATTCCGGTCGGAATCTCGTTGAGTTGCTCATCAGGCATGGAAAGCATTTGGATCAGGAGAGCCAGATCAGCCGGCGTGCCATGGGCGATGGGTTTATTGAGCAACGCGGGCAATAGGATGGGACGCAAATCCCACAGTGTAAACACTGCGTTATCCGACCCGGTGGCAAGAACCATCTCATCCGGCGAACAGTGCAAAGAGGTGAGACGGTTGCCAGGGGTGTGCAGATCTGCAGTGGATTGTTTGGTGTTCAGATCGGTAAAGTGAATCACTCCATCTGAAGAAGCTGAAATGACGGTGTTCACCGATGCCAGGTGGTGAAGGCCGGTTACCGGCGCAGAGTGGGACGCCAGTTTTTGCGGACTGTAATAAGAGCGTCTGTCCTGTACTCCGGTATAGCGAAGCACCTGTCCGGAACGCAGCCCGGCGAGTAAATCACCTGAATGGGTGAAAAAAACAGTTCTCCAGGAGCTGTCATCCAGATGCCTGCCTTTGGTGGATAACCGAATTCCACTGGATTGCAGTGAAGGAAAGGCTAGAAGATCCGGTCGGCTCTGTTCCACAGCCAGCAGGGTTCCATCCGGTGAGAGCGCGGCCTGCCTGGTCCAGTCGAAAGTTTGTTGCTCTCGTTGGAGTGTGGGTTGCACCATCCCATTGCCGGTGGTCCATACACGGTGAAAGCCATCACGTCCGGCGGAGAATAATTGGCCGTCCTCGAATGGGATCAGTACGGTAACGGGCCCCAGATGTTGACCAACGGGGATGATCTCGCCTGAAGTTAGCAGATAAATCCGGCAAAGGGAGTTGTTATCACTGCGCTGGGAGAAGATAAGGGAGCCATCCCGCGCGTACGCAACCTGTCCGATGGAATGACTGGAACCTTTGACGGTTTCAGCCACGGACCCAAGCTGATAATCCCACACCACCACGCGGCGGCTGCCTGTTGCGATGGCCAGATGGGGTGCGATGGGAGAAAACGCCAGATCGTTCACCCTGCCATGCACCCGCAGGATGGAACGCCTGATGGCTGGGGGACATGCCGAGAGAATCTCCACCGGAGAAATGGTCAAAGGTTGGGAGAGCAAATCCATGATTTTTCCATAATCACTCCGGTCAGCGCCATCCGCCGGGCGCCAGCCGGTGGTGATGATGCGCCTGAGGAGGTCGCCTGCCTGTTGGAGTGATAGCCTGTCCAGCAGTTCCCAGGCTTTTTGATATTCATGATTTTCCAACAACACACCGGCGAAAATCTCAAAATCGGTTTCCGAAAAGACTTCGTGAGAAAGATTGCTGAAAGGAACAAGGATGTCAAGATAGTCGCTGCGTCCGGCGATCTGAATGGTGGCAGCAATGCGCCGCCTGGTGGTATCAGCGGCAGCCTGGTAGATCATCCTCAACAAGCGATGATCAAAATCCAGTTGATCATATCGGTCCCACTGCCCGGTCATGAATAGATACAAGGCGCGATCGGATGGTTTTTCGGGTAGATAATCCGCTTCAATGCATATTGGCCGGGCGAGGAGATGTTCCTCGGTGATGGCCATTTGGCAGATATTTTCACGGGTGTCGGGACGTTTTAGGTGGAGAGAGGCATCTCTGGCTCTGGCGGCGATGTCGGGATCCCCATCTGTGCAGGCGTTCAGCAGGGCGGTTAACTGGGATGGAGCAGCCTGACAAGCGATTTGAATATGATCGGTCTTTAGCGCACTGAGTATGCGGACTTCGGGTGAGTAACGTGCGACGTATCCAGAGCGGGTGAGGATATTTTCCAATACCGCATCTCTTGTGCCTGCCCATGTGCGACAGAACACTTCCACCGCGTGCGGAGAGCGTAGATTATCCAGACAGTATTGTGCCCTGGCACGGATCTCCGGGTCAGCATCTTTGAGGGCGGCGATTAATGCTGGAATTTGTTCCCCTTTTGCCGTTGTCAGCCAATCCGACAGATGGATTTTTAGATCGATCAGTGTGCGAACAGATGGATCGGCTTCGGGTGTGTATTGGCATGAAGTGATGATCTCGAGCAGTTGCGGAGAACGGGTTTCACACCACTCCCGACACAAGGCAGTGATGCCGGTTTGCAGGTGTAGCTTTCTGATCACCTCAATGACTGCTGAAACTATTTGGGGGTCCGGATCGGTGAGGAGTGACAGGAGCGCCTGCACCATGTGCTCATTGGCATAATAAACCGATCTGGATTTCAAAACCAGCAGGCTGAGCGCAGCCAATGATGCCGGTTGGGATGCCGGTATCTTCTTTTCAGAAAGGCAGGTGAGCAGGAGTTGATCACGGGTAGTTGCCCATACCTGCCAGACTTCATCGAGGCATGGCCCAAATGCCAGCGCCTGTATCGCCCGGGCGGCCCGAGATTGGATTTCACGGGAAGGGTGCGAAGTGAGGATTTCGGCAAGCGCAGTTGCCGCCCCGTGTTGGCCTTTGTTGGCTTTGCCGGCGAGAAGATCAATGCCCAGACCGTTCAGAGCGGTGATGGGCAGTTTGACCAGAAACTTAGGGATTACAGCCGTTTGGGTGGGATTGGACGGCAAGGGTCAAGTCCGATTGACAACGGTCATGTTATTGAAGTGGGTTATGAGCGCGGACGCAGATCCAGTTGAATGTGCACAAACCGGTTGGCCGCTTCCTCGGTTTCATTGAATGACGCCGATTGAGCCCTTCCTTCGCGCAACCAGTTGCGAAGCGCCTCAATGGTCTCACGCTGGGAAACCGATAGCGGCACCTGCCGGTTGATGGAATCGAGGATATCCTGGGTGGTAAATTCCCGCCCATCGTTAAAACCGATGTACATCGCGTCAATCACAGCTTGCTCAATTTCGGAACCGACGTAACCCTCCGAGGCGCGTGAGAGACTGATCAGGTCGTAGTCCTCTGGCAGACGGTTGCGTTTGCGTAAATGCACACTGAAGATTTCGGAGCGTTCCTCTTCAGTGGGCAGGTCCAGGAAAAATACTTCATCAAAACGGCCGCGGCGCAGCAATTCCGGCGGCAGGCTGGATATGTCGTTGGCTGTGGCAACCACAAACACCGGCGCGGTTTTCTCCTGCATCCATGTGAGAATGGTCCCAAATACCCGGGTGGACGTACCGCTATCCAGTCCACCGTGAGAAAGTGCTTTTTCCATTTCATCAATCCAGACAATGCACGGGGCAATGGTTTCTGCCAAATGTAAGGCGCGGCGGGTGCGTTCCTCTGACTCGCCCACCAACGAACCAAATAACGAACCCACGTCCAGGCGCAACAGCGGCAGACGCCATAATCCGCCAATCATTTTGGCGGTCAGGCTTTTACCTGTGCCAGGGATGCCGATCAGGGCAATTCCCTTTGGGGCGGGCAACCCGTAATCACGGGCTTCACGGGTGAAAGCTCTTTCGCGCAGCCGCAACCAGTCTTTTAATACACCCAACCCGCCAACATCATCCGGTGTTTCGAGCACTGGGTAAAACTCCAGCGCCTCACTCTCCCGGATAATTTGCTTTTTCTCCTCGGTCACCAGTTCGATGTCCTTGTCATCCAGCAGCAGGTCCGAGACAATGGCCTTGGCGAACACGCGTTGTGCCTGTGAGACGGACAGCCCCAGGGCAGCCTGAACCATTTTTTCCCTTCCCAATGCGGTGAGGTTGACCTTGACGCCCGGTGTACCGGAAAGATTATTGAGAACCTCCTCCAGTTCGGCGGCAACGGGCATGGGAAAGGCGATCATCACCACCTCATCCTTTAACTCATCCGGGATCTTGGTGGTTGGTGTGGTAATGAGAATGGATTTTTTGGTGAATTTTAGGCGTTGAGACAGGTTGCGCAATTTGCGTTTGATCTGCGGATTGTTCCACGCCTCGTGGAAATCTTTGAGCACGAAGATGGTGTTGTTACGATCATCGGCTTTATCAATTTGTTCCAGTGCGGTAATGGGGTCCCGGGCGGTTGGCAATGCTCCAGATGGAGACGTGACCCATTGAAAGCCATCGGCGAGATCCCAAGCGATGCAGGTGCGCTGGGTGCGTTCGCACATCGCCCGCAGGGTGGATAGCGCCCGTTCTTCTTCATTGGTGGTCAGCACCATCAGGGTGAAGCGTGCACGCAAAAAAATGTCAATCTGATCTTCAAAAGCCATTGGGTTCCCCATCATGGAATATTTTTGATAATTATACCTTCTGGTGGTAACAGCCGCACAATCGGAAAAACAGGTGAGATGACGTCAACTGTATACAAATATGATTTTTTACTGAACAATACTGACATTCAACCCTTACCAAGCTGGATTATAATTTGATTGTCAGGACAACCCTTGGCAAGGCGTCATATCCTGGCAAAAAAACATCATTTCCATCTGGTCACCCATCAGGAGAATGAAACGAATGGAATTTACATCCGAACAGCTGCGTGAAGCGCATCGAACACTGGCAGAGTTGCAGTATGAGAGGCAGCCGGTGGTGCATGGATATGCCAATCGCACCCTGTACGTCAATGTGGGCACCAACGAAATCAAGATAAAACCTGTGACCGACCAAATGAAAGAGGTATTCACAGGCGGTAAAGGTTTCTGTCTGTGGCTGTTATGGAATGCGACCCAACCGGGCACCCGCTGGAATGACCCTGAGAATGAGTTGGTGATCGCTGGCGGTCCCATTGGCGGCATCACGGCTTACCCTGGCACGGGCAAGTGCACTGCTGTGACCATTTCGCCACTCACACAGGTGATCATCGACAGTAATGGCGGCGGCTATTTTGGGCCTTTCCTGAAGTACTCCGGGTTTGATGCCATTGAGGTCCAGGGCAAAGCCGAGCGGGACGTGATCATCATCATTGATGGTGATGATGGCAGTATTCGGATTGTGGATGCGCCCCTGGAGGCCGTGGATACCCATCTGGTGAACAAACAGATCACTGAGATGTTTGGCAAGGATGACCGTGAGAAGCGCGGCATTACTGTGGTTACTGCCGGACAGGCAGCCGAGCATATTCCCATGTGCGGACTTAATATCTCTTACTGGGATGCGCGCCGACAGGAAGTTCGCATCAAGCAGGCCGCGCGTGGTGGTTGCGGTACAGTATTGCGAAACAAAAAGATCAAAGCAATCGTGGTGAAATATACCGAAGTAGCCGGCGACAACAACGGTTGTGCTGATATTGAACTGGTTCGCAGAGCCGGTCAACGCATCAACAAGGAAATAGCACGTTTTGATTCTTCTCAAAATGACATGCGCGGCACGGGAACTCCATATCTGGTGGAAATCATGAATAAGTTTGATTTACTGCCGGTTCAGAATTTCCGCTTTGGCGCCGACCCGCAAGCACCGCAGATTGCCGGCGAGATATGGAAAGCACAATTTGACCATTCCGGGCCGGATGGATGCTGGCTGGGCTGCACCATGTCTTGCGCGCATGGAGTACCGCATTATCATCTACAAACCGGACCATACAAAGGTCAGGTGGTTTTTGTGGATGGTCCCGAATATGAGACCCTGGGTGCAATCGGTTCCAATTGTGGTATTTTCGACCCGGGCGCCATGCTTGAAATGAATTTCTACTGCGACACCTATGGTATTGACACCATTTCAGTGGGCAATTCCATCGCGTTTGCCATGGAATGTTATGAATACGGCATTCTAAATGCTGAACGAACCGGTGGGCTGGAGCTAACCTGGGGCAACGCCGATGCCGCGCTGACCATGATCCATCAGATGGCAGAGGGTCAGGGTTTCGGCGTGACCGTGGGGCAGGGTGTGCGTGCCATGAAGCGCATCTTTGCAGAGCAGTTTGGTGGGGACCCGCAGGTTCTGCATGACATCGGCATGGAAATCAAAGGTTTGGAGATCTCCGAGTATCTGACCAAGGAATCACTCGCCCAACAAGGTGGTTATGCTCTGGCATCCAAGGGCGCGCAGCACGATGAAGCCTGGTTGATCTTCATGGAGCTGGTGCACAAGCAATTACCCACCTTTGAGGCGAAAGCGGAAGCCCTGCATTATTTCCCCATGTGGCGCACCTGGTTCAGCCTGCACGGCCTGTGCAAACTGCCGTGGAATGACATCATCCCCGAAAGCAACAAAACTGCCAAGGAACCGGCCAAGGTTCCTGAACACGTTGAAAATTATTGCTGGTTGCACGAAGGTGTGACCGGTATTCCCGTGACTGTGGATGACATTTTGTTGCAGTCGGAGCGGGTATATAACTTTCAGCGCCTGTTCAACCTGCGTCTTGGGTATGGAAAACGGAATGAAGATTATGCGCCATACCGGGCGATGGGTCCTGTGACGGTGATGGAATATGAATCCCGGGCGGACCGTTATGATGCTGCCCTGGCTGAAGCCGGTATTGACACGCGCAACATGGATGTGGAGGAAAAGGTACAGGCACTGCGCAATTTCCGTGAGAACCGCTATGAAATGCTGGTGGATGCAGTTTATAAGCGGCGCGGTTGGTCTCACGATGGCGTTCCAACCCTGGAAACGGTACGCCGGCTGGGGATCGACTTTGATGAGATTGTGGATCTGGTTCGCCAGAACGGCGGATAAGGAAAATACCATACAGATGGAGCGCTGAAACACGCTCCATCTTTTTATTTAAAGATCCTGGGAATGAGACGATTGTGGATGAACTCGACATTGGTGACCACCATGGTGTTGCAACCGTCATCCACAAAGTTGTTGGTGCGCGTGCCCTCAGGGGTGTATTGATCCAGCCGCAAGACTTCCCTGCCGGTGATGATTACCTCGTCGCCAGAATTAACTTTCATCAGCAGCCTGTAGATGTCATCATTGGCGGGTATGGCGTGAATGAGATGAATTTCTCCGGATAACTGATTGGTGGTTGCTTTCCAGATCATGAAATGGTTGATGATGGATGCCTGAACAATGTCATCGTCTGCATAATCGCCCCAGGCGATCATGACGTCGTGCGTCAGGGGCTTCATTAGATCATTGTGATTGGGAACCACCTGCCGGACGACACCGTTGAAGATGGTTTTTGTATCTCTTTCCCATGTGATGCGCCAATGGGTTCCATCGGTATCTTCAATGTAATCCAGGGTTCTGGAGTACTGCATTTGCGCCACTGGAGAAGGAACCAGGCCAAAAAAATCGGTGTTGGTGCGGTAATACAGGATCATCCCGAAGAAAGCGCAGAACACCATTAAAATCAGGATGGTCACCGGCGATTGCATCACCAGATAGAAAGGCAGGAATAGGAAATCCAGCACTCCGCGTTCTTTTTGTTTTTCCATTTGGACTCCTGAATAATTGTAGACTGAAAGAGGCGGGCAGTCCATGCATTATTACATGGAAAATTTTCTGATATAATCGTCAGGCAACCAAAATCTAAATAGAGGAGGTGTTCCAACCAACAACAGGCTCGGAGAAGATAGCGCATGGTCCCGGGTGGAGGGGGATGAAACCAGGGATGACGAGGAAGAGGGTTCGCTGCTGCGAAGCAGCGTTAACCGGACCAAGGCAGGGTGGTAACCTGACCTCCGGGAAAATCGACAGATCAGCGGATGCCCTCCGGATTATTTTCCGTACTTCTCCAAACGTTTCATAACTCATGGTCTCCGGATTCTTCCGGGTGACCGAACGCGCATCCATACGGTTATTGTAAACCGTTGGAAGCTTTCCATCAGCGACTGGAGGACCTGGGCGTATGTGCGGTATTGTAGGTTACATTGGGGAGCGAAATGCCACTCCCATCATTCTGAACGGGTTACGCAGGTTGGAGTACAGGGGATATGATTCGGCTGGGTTGGCAGTTCTGCAAAACAGCCATATTGAAACCCGGCGTGATGCTGGGAAATTGGACAATCTTGCGGCGCTGGTGACCCAAAGCCCGGTTGAGGGTAAGGTGGGTATCGGTCATACCCGCTGGGCAACCCACGGTGCACCTAGTGCACGAAACGCGCATCCGCATCAAGGGACCACGGGCAAGGTTGTGGTGGTTCACAACGGGATCGTTGAGAATTTTCTCGAGCTGCGTGAAGATCTGGAAGCAGAAGGGGTGACTTTTAACTCAGACACTGACACGGAAACCATTGTGCATCTGGTGGAGCGTTATCTATCACCCGGTGGTGGACTGGTGGAAGCAGTGCGGCAGTCACTCATGCAG